>CAZPDS010000055.1:6673-16679 GCA_964585485.1 uncultured Bacteroidales bacterium | reverse complement strand
ACGCCGTGCAACGGCGACCGAACGTGCATCCGCCGGATCGCCCTGATGGAAAGGTTCAAAACCGGCGGAATCCACTGTGGCGTCTATTCCCCGTCGCAGCAGTTCCTCTTTCAGAATCCCCTGTGCCAGGGGGGATCGGCATATGTTGCCCAGACATACCATTAAGTATTTCATATTGTTTATAGATAATAATGTTTAATACATTTTCAACCAAACTAAAAAAAGTCCGGCTTAGAGCCGGATTTTCTTTTCGATTTCGTCGACATACACTTTGAATTGTTTGTCGGTTTCAATCAGGTTGTTGACGGTTCGGCAGGCGTGCAGCACGGTAGCATGATCTTTATTGCCGCAGTGCAGGCCGATGGCGGCCAGTGACGACTTGGTCATTTTCTTCGAGAAGAACATAGACAACTGCCGGGCCTGAACGATTTCGCGTTTACGGGTTTTTGAATTCAGAGTATCAATGTTGATATCAAAATAATCGCAAACGATTTTCTGTATATAATCAATCGAAATTTCGCGGGTATTGGTTTTAACAAATTTATCGATGATCTGCTTAGCCAGTTCAATATTGACTGGTTTTTTGTTGAGGGATGCCTGTGCCAGCAATGAGATCAGTACGCCTTCAAGTTCCCTGACACTGGTTGTGATACTGTACGAAAGGTATTCCACTACATCACGTGACATCACTATGCCATCGTTGCTTAGTTTCTTTTCGATGATGGCCACGCGGGTTTCAAAATCGGGAATTTGCAGATCGGCCGACAATCCCCATTTGAAGCGCGACAGCAGGCGGGGTTCCATTCCTTTAAGGTCGACGGGTGCTTTATCGGAAGTGATGACAATCTGACTGCCTTTTTGGTGCAGGTAGTTAAAAATATGGAAGAAGGCGTTCTGTGTGCTGTCTTTGCCACCCAGGTAGTGAATGTCGTCAATGATCAATACATCGATCATCTGATAGAAGTGAATAAAGTCATTGACGGTGGTATTCTTAACGGAGTCGATGTACTGGTTAATGAAAACATCGCAGGGAACGTACAGAACTATTTTATCCGGGAAATTTTCTTTAACCTGTAACCCGATGGCGTGGCAAAGATGGGTTTTTCCAATACCGATCGGGGAGTAGAGAAGGAGTGGATTAAATGCGGTTTTGCCGGGGTTGTTCGCAACGGCATATCCGGCAGATCGTGCAAGGCGGTTGCAGTCTCCTTCCACGAATGTATCAAAGGATTTGTTGTCGAGAAGATTTGAATTGATATTGATCTTCTTGAGCCCTGGTATCACAAAAGGATTTGGAATCTCGCGGGAGGCATCGCGGTTGATGTCGACAGGGATGGCAACAGAAGGGTTCTTGACCGCTTTCTTGTTGCTCATGGGTGCCTTCACGGTAACAGGAGCCCCTGCGCCATACGAATTATCCATCACGATATTATATTCCAGCTGACCGCCTGGTCCCAGTTCTTTCTTAATGGTCTTTTTAAGGATATCGATATAATGTTCTTCGAGAAACTCATAAAAAAACTGGCTGGGGACCTGGACGGTTAAAACGTTATCTTTTAGTCGCACGGGCTTTATGGGTTCAAACCAGGTTTTGAAGGCCTGGGCAGGAAGGTTATCCCTGATAACGGCAAGACAATTATTCCAAATTTCGGTAAAACTTTTTTTCATCCGTTACGTCCCTTTTTGTCTTGGTTGAGCAATTGTTTCAGGTGTTCTTTTTCTACAATCAATCTTTAGAGGACTGATTGAAACGTTTTTAAAAATAACCGTTCTGTTGATTTTTCGGGCTACAAATATTTAAAAAAAAAACAACATAAAAAAAGTTTTTAACCTTTATTTTTTTCTATTTTTATCGTATGGGAATCGGCTATTTTTATGCCACTTCCCTTAACTAGATAGTAATCAATCCGTCCTAATTTTACCCCGCCCCAACCCACTTGTGAAACTAGAATTTCCTGCTTGTCGGAGTTGCGAAAAACGTAGGGCTTATCTATGAATGTGTGCGTGTGTCCACCGATGATAAGGTCGATATGCTTACTCTGGCGGGCCATTCGTACATCGCTGTCTTGGTCATCGCGGTAACTGCATCCAAGGTGCGACAGGCAAATGATCAGGTCGCATGCTTGTTCTTTCTTCAGGAAACGCGCCATTTCCGCGGCTTTGGGCATGGGTTCGAGAAAACGGGTTGCACCGTAGTTTTTCCGGCTGACCAGTCCTTCCAGTTGAATGCCCAATCCAAAAACACCCACCTTCACTCCATCCAGTGAATAGACTTTATAGGCTTCTGTTTTTCCGGCCATCGGGGTATCCGAGAAATCGTAATTGGACGAAATCAATGGAAAATTTGTGTGTTTTAATTGAGCAGCAATGCCTTCTACCCCGTTGTCGAATTCGTGATTACCGATGGTCATTCCGTTGTAGCCCATTTCGCTCATGAGTTTGAATTCAACCTCGCCATTGTACATATTAAAATACGGCGATCCCTGGAACACATCCCCGGCATCGAAGAGCAGTACATTTTTTTCTTCACGCCGGATTTTTCGTACCAGGGCGGCTCGTTGTGCAAAGCCGCCCATACCCGGGAAGCGACTATCGTTTGCCGGAAACGCATCGATGTGGCTGTGGGTGTCGTTGGTGTGAAGAATACTGATTTTTACAAGTTCGCTGGAAGCAAACGCGGAGAGGGCCGAATGGCTTAACCCCAGCGCAGCGCCGCCCAGCAGCAATGTTTTCAGGAATTCGCGCCGGCTACTCATACTGGATCCTCCCGTCTGTTTTAACATCGAGCACATTCCCTTCCTTCGTATACTGCCGGAGGTAGTCTATCAGGGCATCACGGACTTTCAACGAAAGTTCAATTTTTTGAAGGGGGGCATTGAAAAACGTCATATCATCACCGCCTTCGGCAAGGTAGTCGGAGGTAACCACCCAATAGTTCCGGGCTTCATCAAACTGTTGGTTTCGAATAAGGACGTTTATTGCATTTTCGTTTTGAATGTTCAAGCGCAGTCCGGCTACAGGAAGGCCACCTTCCCGGGCAATGTAGTTCAGCAGTTGTCGGCACTGTTCCCCGCTGAGTTGCAGCAGCACGATTTTGTTTTCGAAGGGCATAAGTTCAAAGACGTTTCGTACACTCACCGCACCCCGGGGCAGGGTGCTGCGGAGACCGCCGTTGTTAAGCAGGCAAATGTCGGCAGTGTCGCGCCCTTCGGCCCGTGCAAAGCGGTTGGCCATGAGCAGTACAATATCGGCTACCAGATTGCCCAGGGCTCCTTCCGGTTGGTCTTTTACTATTGTGCGTTCGCTGTAGGCGATGATTTCGTTCATGCCCGCCTCCATGGAGGCCTTGTAGGGTTCGATGATGCGTATCGCAATTGAATCTTCGCCAAGCTTCAGGGTACTGTCAATATTAATGACGCGGCCGATGGTTTTTTTTTCCTGAACCCGGTAGCGCACAGCACACCCTGAAGTCAGCAGGGATAGACAAAGTAATACGGCGAAGGTTGGAGTAATGATGCGTTTCATCAAGCATTGTTCAGGGTTAGCAAGTTTACGCTATTTTGCTAACACGACCAAGCGAAATGGCAATTTAGATTGAACCCAAATTGCAATCACGGAATGCCTGATGATTCGGGGTTTTCAGGATTTGACCTGAGTCGTGGATTTGTTGTTGTGAAGTTTTCTAAAGTACCATAATCCGAGCAGACCGGCGAGGACCATAATAATGGAGATAACCTCTGCCTGGGTCACGTGCATTCCGAGGAATTCAAACACATTATTTACCCGTATCTTTTCCAGAAAGAAACGCTCGATACCGATATAGATAAGGAGAATGGAAAAGAGCTGTCCGGATATCTTAACTTTGTTGCGGATTAGGATCAGCACCACGAAGAAGGCGGCCATCAGCAGAAAATCATAAAAGGAGGTTGGGTAAACCCCGTGTTCCAACACAGAGCAGTATTTGCCGGTGCAGTGGTCGATCGCAATGCCTTCATTCACCACGTTGTGCGGGAAGTTAAACGACCACATCCAGTCAGGAAGCCAGCTTAGCCATTCCGGCTTTGGATTGAGGTTTTCCACGCCCCAGCAGCCATCGCCCGACATATGACAACCCAGGCGGCCCACGCCGTAGCTCAGTGCTACCGCCGGTGCACTGGCATCGATAAGCGGAAGGATGGCCATTTTTTGCCGGCGTGCAAACCATATCACGCTTGCACTGCCAACGATCAGTCCTCCGTAAAATGTGAGTCCGCTAAAAGCAAATAGCTGGCCCACCGGATCTGCCAGAAAATCGCCGAAGTTTTCAAGGTTGTGAAAAAGCTTTGCGCCCAACAGTCCGCCAATGGCGGCAATGATCAATATGTTGCCCGCTTGTTCGTGCGGTTTGACCTCAATGGTTTTCCAGACCGGTTTTGCCAGTTTCTTTTTGTTCTTACTGTACCAACGATAGAATACAAATCCGGCGGCCACCACAAGCCCGCCCCAAATGCTGCCTTCCGCTGAGAGCAGGTAATCCTGAGGGTTCTCCGCAAAACTTCGGTAGTCGATGATCATCCCGCTGAATTTGTATCCCAGCAAGAGGGAAACGATGCCCAGGACAATCAGTTCGCGGATCGTGGCCGGTGCGCCTTCCAGAATTCTTTGGGTGCCTGATTGAAGAAGCCCGCGTTTCTCTTTAATTTTTAACTCGTTTCGCAACACCCAGGTTCCGATCAGATAGGCTGAAGCAACAAAGAAACCATAGGTTTGAACCGGAAGCGTGATGTTGGTACCAAAGATATCGTTGATGAGGTCGCTGAGAGCAGGATACATATTCGTTAATCGTTAAGAGTGAAAAACAAGTGAAGTTATTGTAGGGCTTGGTTTAGGTCAGTTCGGCGGTGAAGCAGTCTTTATTGGCGAGTTTGGTGAGCATTACGCTGGCAATGCTGTTGACAAGGGCGGGTGTAAAAGGTATGCGGGCACGGATGTAGTTGTCGGTAAATCCGTAAAGATATCCGTTTTTATTTTCAGATTCAAAGAAAACCTTGCAGTGCCTGTTTTTATTGGCCATGTAGAAGGCTTCTTTTTTCTGGTTGCTGATTTCCTGCAAACGACGCCCACGACTTTTTCGTTGTTCGGGCGGAACCGGATCGGCTTGCCTTAGCGCTTTGGTGTTGCGGCGTTCGGAGTAGGTGAACACATGCATGTAGGACAAATCGAGGGTGTTGATGAAGTCGTAGGTTTCCTGGAACAGCTCATCCGTTTCCCCGGGGAAGCCCGCGATGATGTCGGTGGCAATGCAGCCCATCGGCAGCGCCTGTCGTATGGTTTCAACTTTTCGACGAAAATCCTCCACGGAATATTTTCGGTTCATCATCCGGAGCACCGCGTCGGATCCGGATTGTAGCGGAATGTGAAAATGAGGTTGCAATTTGCTGTCGCCACCGGCCATTCGGATAATGCGATCGTCGAGCAAATCTGGTTCTATGGATGAAATACGTATACGCTCAATGCCTTTCAGTGTTTCCATTTGCTGCAGAAGCGTATACAGGTTTTCCTGTTGGTGACGACCAAAATCACCAATGTTGATTCCCGTTAAAACGATTTCTTTCATACCCGCCGCGGCAATTTCACGTGCCGATTGCATGGCCTGTGCAATAGTTGCACTCCGGCTGCGGCCCCGTGCCAGCGGAATGGTGCAGTACGAACAGAAGTAATCACAGCCGTCCTGAATTTTTAAAAACGATCGCGTACGTTCATTAATGCTCCAGGATGGATAAAAATGCAGGCTGGGATCTTCGTTCGTTGGGAAAGCCTGCTGTTCCAGAATTTCATTCAGCTTGTACTTATCGTTGTTGCCCAGGACCCACTGAACGCCGGGTTGCTGTCGTAGCCGATCCGGATCCAGTTCCGACATGCAGCCGATGACAGCTATGTGTGCAGCGGGATTTCGCTTATGGGACTGCCGGATGGCTGCGATGGTCTTCTTTTCGGCGTTTACCGTTACCGTGCATGAATGGATAACGTAGATGTCGGCCTCTTCGTGAAAATCAACCTGGGTATAGCCTTCGGGTGCGAATTGCCGGGAAATACCCGCCGTTTCTGCAAAATTCAGTTTGCAACCCAGTGTGTGGAAGGCGATACGTTTTGTCATAAGAGCGGAGTAGATAGTTTGCGTTATTTAGTGCCGGGAGTTTGATTTTAGTTTATAAAATCCATGACTTTAAACTCGGTGCGTCGGTTGTTGGCGCGGCCTTCGTCAGTGTCGTTGGAGTCGATGGGTTTTTCCATACCATAGCCTTTGGCGGAGAGTCGTGCACGATCGATCCCTTGCGAAACAAGGTATTCAAGAACGGATTTGGCGCGGTTTTCCGAAAGTTGCTGGTTGTATTCCCGGCTGCCTTTGTTGTCGGTATGTCCGCCAATTTCAATTTTCATCCGCGGATTCTTTTTCAATAATTCGGTTAGCCTGGCCAGTTCCACGCGGGACTCGGGGAGCAAGTCGAATTTGTCAAAATCGAAAAAGATGTTTTTTAGGATCACGGTAACCCCGGTGGCCATGGGCTGTAGCGGCACATCTTTCAGGAATGGATCCGTGCGGTCATGCGTGCCTTTCAGGGTGAAGTTTTCAGAGAAGAAAAGATAGCCTTCCCGCGATACGTTCAACGCATAGTTCTTGTCATTCGGAACCGACACCAGAAACTCACCGTTCATCGGATCGCTGTTGGATTGCACCACGATGCTGCCGGTTTCCAAATCGATGAGTTCGAAGTGCCCTTCCAGGGGCTGCTGCGTTGTTTTGTCGAAGACCTTTCCTTTCATATAGGTGACCACTACCGGTCGTGCCGCTTTGTAGAGGTCGAAGGTGTAAAGGTCCATGCCGCCTTCTGTTTTGAACAGTCCGGATGCAAAATACGCTTTGTCGCCCTTGCCATTAACGATCAGGTAGCCCTCGTCTTTAAAGGTGTTGATGGGATAGCCGAGGTTCACGGGCTCGCTCCATTGGTCGCTGGTGTCCATCCGGCTCACGTAAAGATCACTGCCGCCCATACCGATGTGGCCGTTGGACGTGAAGTACAGGGTTTGCCCGTCGGGATGAATAAAGGGCGAAAGTTCACCTTTTTTGGTGTTGATGGTGGGGCCGAGGTTCACCGGAGCCTGCCAGCTTCCGTTGTCCCAAACCGTTTTCCAGATGTCCATGTTGCCCACCGAACCGCTGCGGGCGCTGGCGAAGTAGAGTGTTTTGCCATCCGGACTAATGCTGGGCTGCGAATCCCAGGTGGAGGAGTTTACGACATTGCCCATGTTGATGGGCCGGCTCCAGACTTCGCCCTGACGTTTGGCGTAGTAGAGATCGCAACTGCCAACGCCGTCGGATTTGTTGCAAATGGTGAAGTACATCGTTTGCCCGTCGGGCGCGATGCTTTGCGCTCCTTCATTGCCGTGGCTGTTGATGGGTGCGGGCATCCGTTCAGCCACCGACCAGGTGGTGTCGGTGCGGGTGCTGCGGTAAAAGTCTTCTTCGTATGGCATTGAGTGTATTGTCAGGTCGTTGCGGGGAATCTGACGGGTAAAGATGAAGGTTTCTTCATCCACCGTGAGGGTTGGCGAGTATTCGTCGTTTTTGGTGTTGATGCCGGGGCCCATATTCCGCGGATCAAAGGGGACCGGCTGGGCGATGGCCTGCAGGGCGAAATCACAACAGGCCATTTCAAAACGAATTCGTTCCAGCAGGTTGGGGTTGGGATCCGGATAGCTCAAATAATTCGCGTAATGATCCAGGCTTTCTTTGTATTTCCCGGTGGCGAATTCCATCCGGGCCAGGTTGTAAAAGTTGCGCGGAAAAAAATCAGGATTAATCTCCACCGCATGCCGGTACGCATCGATGGCGCCCGCCACATCTTTCTTGTCCTCACACACATCGCCTTTGAGCATCCAGGCTTCGATAAATTGCGGATCCAGGTTGAGAGCCCGATCTACCTCAATACTGGCGTACGACAGATCCTTAGCCTGGTAATATTGTACAGCCTTCAGGTAGGATTTGCTGGCTTTTTTGTTTTTGGATGAAAGCTCCATCGGTTGGGCCAGCAGATGAACCGGCAGCAATAGGCCCAATAGCAGGCTTAGGAAAGATAGACGCATGATGTTTCAGATTAATTTGGAAAGACGAAAATACGATAAAACAATGATATTTCCCGATTTCATCCAGGCATGACTGTCGACTATCTCAAGGAATTCCGATGTATTTGTGTACCTGTAAGGATAGCTTCCATTCGGGATGGCTTTCGATGAAATCGACAAGGTGTGGGGTGATTTCTTTGCGGCGGCTCCACTCGGGTTGCAGAAAGAGTTTACACTGCTTGCTTACAAACTGTGCGTGATTTTCGGCATCGAATAAATCATCGGGTTGTTCGATAATGACTTTGAGCTCATGCGCCAACGGGAAGATGGCTGGCAGGGGCGGGGCCTGTTTTTTTGGTGAAAGACAGATCCAGTCCCAACTTCCGCTGATATTTTCGGTGCCCGAGGTTTCGAGAAAGGTTCGGTACCCGCGTTGGTGCAGGCCATCGCAGAGCAGGTTCAGGTTGTAATTCAGCGGTTCCCCTCCGGTTACCACAACATTGGGCGAAGGAAAGGCACTGGCCTGGTTCAGAATGTCGGCTAAAGGGGTTAGGGTATGCAAGGTCGGATCCCAACTTTCTTTCACATCACACCATTTACAACCCACGTCGCAACCGCCAATACGGATGAATACCGCCGCTTCTCCCGTGTGAAATCCTTCACCCTGGAGTGTGTAAAATAATTCCATGAGGGGAAGAAGACGTCCTTCGTTAAGGTCCCGTTGTTCGTCGGCGGTCATTCTTGGTGGCTTGCTTTACGGTAGGCCTGCAGGGTGTTCTTTAACAGGGATACAATGGTCATAACGCCCACACCACCCGGGACCGGTGTAATGTAGGAAGACTTTTTCGACACCTCGTCAAATTTCACATCGCCGGTCAAGCGGAAGCCGCTTTTTTTTGTGTCATCCGGAATGCGGTGCATGCCCACATCGATAACAACAGCGCCTTCCTTCACCATATCGGCTGTGACAAATTCCTGTTTGCCGATGGCGACAATCAGGATGTCGGCCGAACGGCATATTTCCTTCAGATTAGCGGTTTTGCTGTGGCAGAGCGTGACGGTTGCGTTGCCTGGATGGGCATTGCGCGACATCAGGACGCTGACGGGGCTTCCGACGATATTGCTGCGGCCCAGCACCACGCAGTGCTTGCCTTCGGTTTCGATCTTGTAACGTTCAAGCAGCATCATAATTCCGGCGGGTGTAGCGGGCAGGAAAGCGGGAACGCCCAGTAGCATATTGCCCAGGTTTACCGGGTGAAAGCCGTCGATATCTTTCTGCGGATCAATCGCAGCGATGACGTTTTGAACGTTGATGTGTTTGGGTAGCGGCAATTGAACGATGAATCCGTGCACCTCCTCGTCTTTATTGAGGAAATCCACGGCCTTCAGAAGTTCGGCTTCGCTCATATTTTTCGGATATCTATAAATCGAAGACGTGAAGCCGACTTCGCGGCAGGCTTTTTCTTTAGAGGCGACGTAGGTTTGGCTGGCCGGGTCTTCACCCACCAAAATCGCTGCCAGATGCGGTGTTGGTAATTCCTTCGCGAGAAGTTCCCTTACCTCTGTGGCAATTTCGTTTTTAATTTCTTCGGCAATTTTTTTTCCGTCGATGAGAATCATAAGGTGGTTTTTTTTGCAAAGTTAGCGATTTGTGCTGAACCTGGGCTGTGCTACTGATCTTAGCCCAGGCCCACATCCAGGAGCATCATTACGGCAAAGCCCAGCATGGCCCCCAGGGTAGAGAGGTCTGTTTCGTGGCCTGACTGGGCTTCGGGGATGAGCTCTTCAAATGACCACATAGATCATGGCGCCGGCGGCAAAGGCCAGCAGATAGGGGAGGAGTGGGGTCATCTGAGAGACAAACAGAATGGTCAGCAGGCCGGCCACCGGCTCAACGACGCCG
>CAZPDS010000055.1:0-6663 GCA_964585485.1 uncultured Bacteroidales bacterium | reverse complement strand
TAAATCATGGCCCCGGCAGCAAAGGCGAGTGCGTAGGGGAGTATCGGCGTAAGCCAAAACACCAGGGCCGCTCCGGCTACAGCCGCAATGGGTTCTACCAGTCCGGACGCCTGTCCGTATAAAAAGGATTTTCGTTTCGATAAACCTTCCCGTCGCAGCGGGATGGACACCGCAGCGCCTTCCGGAAAATTTTGCAGTCCGATGCCAAAGGCCAGGGCTATGGCGCCGGCCAGCAATCCGCTGTCGGGATTGTGGGTAAGCGCGCCAAAGGAGATCCCTACCGCCAGACCTTCCGGGATATTGTGCAGCGTGATGGCCATCACCAACAAAACGGAACGTTGCCACTGCGTCTTAATGCCCTCTGTGTGTTCATCGGGAAGCCCAAAGTGAAGGTGAGGCAGCAGTTTATCCGCCATAAACAGAAAAGCCCCTCCGGCCAGAAAGCCTATCACAGCCGGCATCCAGGCAATATCGCCCCGGGCTTCCGACATCTCGATAGCGGGCTTCAGCAAGGACCAGAAACTGGCCGCGATCATCACACCGGCGGCGAAGCCCAGCATGGCGTTCAGCACTTTTTTGTTGATGGTGTTGAAGAAGAATACCATGGCCGCACCCAGCGCCGTCATCCCCCAGGTGAACAAGGTGGCTATCAGCGCAAGCAATACAGGATGTGCTGTGATGATCTTTTCGAGGTCCATGCTTTTTTGGCAGCTACGGCATTAAGGAAGAATATCCAGGCGCTCAATTATGTTGAAATCGCGGTATTCTTTAATGCGCGGATCAAAAAAATTCTCGGTGGTGTAGACCAATTGAAGTTGCTTTCCCAGTAATAATTTATAGTTATGAACAAATTCCGGTTCCAACTGAATGAATTTCATCCAGAAAAAACGCGCAATTTTCCCGTTTTCATCCTGCAACGAAAGGCTTACGAATTGATCTTCGTCAACAGCAATCACTTTGCCCTGGATAATGTCTATCCTTTTTTCCGGTGTCACCGGCAGCGGATCGCTTTCCGATTTGAACTTGTTAAATTTCAGAAACGCATCGGGGCAAACGGAATACATCTGCAGACCGATCAGCGTTCCGAGGGCTTCGGCATCTTTATCAATGTTTTTCATATTGATGCCGTGGTCTCTTTTCAATTCTTTCGAATAAGGTGAGGAGGCCTCAAGTACGCATAAACCAAATTGCAGGTTGAACGATTCGCTGTCCAGGGTATCCGGAATCCGGCCGAGGCAATCGCATGACTCCCTGGCAATTTTGTCGAGGTAGTTTTGTGAAAATGCCGTACTTGTCAGGCCAATGAATACCAAGGCCAGGAAAATGTTTCTCATGCGTTGAAATTTAGTGAATCATTAAAACATCGCTTTCACATAAAAGCGAATGAGGCGGGTCTGGTCATCCTTAATGTAGAGTACTCGGATTTCTTTGTTTTTCTCATCAAAAACATAGTAATATTCATTACCTACGTCGGAAGTGACATCATACGTCCACACGTCGTTTTCCTCGCTGTATTCCTTTTTGGAAATATAGTAGGTCGATTTCATCGTTTCGATGGTGTGGGTGAACATGGTTTTGTCGGCGTTCATAACAAAGAGGGAGGGCTCATCGTAACCGCTGCAATCTACAAATTCGCCTTCGGCTTCATCCCAGTCACAATACTCACGGTAATGACAGCTGTACGAGGTTTGCGCATTGATCGTCAGCACAACGGCCACGATCATCATCAGGGTAAGGGTGAATTTTTTCATATGTAGGGTTTTTGGTTAGTTGCAGAAACGAAATCAAAGATACTACTTTGCCGGTAATTTGCATCGGCCGTGTAAATTTTTTTAAGCGCGCTGTCCGCGGGACCCCTTATGATTCTGATGATTTGTTTGCTGAATTTTCGTACTTTTGCACCGATACAGAAAAATACCATTATGTTTGATAGTTTAAGTGAAAAGCTCGATCGGGCATTTAAGCTTCTGAAAGGTCAGGGGCATATTACGGAAATCAATGTTGCAGAAACGCTGAAAGAAGTGCGCAAAGCCTTGCTGGATGCCGACGTTAGCTATAAGATTGCCAAGAGCTTTACGGATGATATTAAGGAAAAGGCGCTGGGGTTGAATGTGTTGAAGTCAGTCTCACCCGGACAGCTGATGATCAAGATTACCCATGACGAGCTTACGGCACTGATGGGTGGCACAAAAGCAGAGATCAACCTGAAAGGCTCGCCGGCTGTTATTTTGATGTCGGGCCTCCAGGGTTCGGGGAAAACGACCTTTGCGGCAAAGCTCGCCCATCATCTCAAAACCAAAAAAGGACGACAGATACTTCTGGTGGCGGGCGACGTTTACCGCCCGGCCGCCATTGAACAGTTGAAAGTTTTGGGCGAACAAATCGGCTGTGAGGTGTTTTTCGACGAACAGGATAAGAATCCCGTGGCGATTGCCAAACGCGCTATCGCGCACGCGAAGGATAAAGGCATTAACACCGTTATCATCGATACGGCGGGTCGTTTGGCCATCGACGAAGAGATGATGAACGAGATTGAAGCGGTGAAAAAGCAGGTAAATCCTACGGAAACGCTGTTTGTGGTGGATGCTATGACCGGTCAGGATGCGGTGAATACCGCTAAGGCTTTTCACGACCGCCTGAATTTCGACGGTGTGGTACTCACCAAACTTGATGGTGATACCCGCGGTGGGGCGGCACTGACCATCAAAGCCGTGGTGGATAAGCCCATTAAATTCGTGGGATTGGGCGAAAAAATGGACGCACTGGATGTGTTCTATCCGGAACGCATGGCCGATCGGATTCTCGGCATGGGTGATATCGTATCGCTGGTGGAGAAAGCCCAGGAACAGTTCAGTGTTGAAGAAGCCCAAAAACTTCAGAAAAAACTGGCCAAGAACCAGTTCAACTTTAATGATTTTCTGAGCCAGATCAAGCAGATCAAGAAAATGGGTAACATCAAGGACCTGATGGGGATGATTCCCGGTATGGGCAAGGCCTTGAAGGATGTTGAAATTGACGATAATGCCTTCAAGGGCATTGAAGCGATCATTACCTCCATGACCCCGAAAGAGCGGGAGGCGCCGGAAATCCTTAATGGCAGCCGCCGTAAGCGTATTGCTGAAGGAAGCGGTACCACTATTCAAGAGGTTAACCGATTGGTGAAGCAATTTGAAGATACGCGCAAAGTGATGAAAACCGTGACAACCGGCGGGGCAAAACAGGCGATGAAGAACATGCGGAGGCGCTAGAAGAGGGACACGTGCGTTTTATGCTGTGAAATTCCTTTTCGACGAGGCAATACGGTGGCCTGGGCTCTGCATAGAAAGCCGGCATGTAAACCAGTCAAGTACATGGTTCAATAGACACTTTGGATGGGCAAAAAAAATCTTTTTTTTCTCGGAATTGTTTTACTGCAAGCATTGGCCTGTCCGGCCCAGACAACCTATGATGCGCGCAACGGTGGTTCGGTGTACCCGCACGGGGTTTATCGCATTCTGAATATTTATGTGAATATTGTTTATGATCAGACGCCGGAACGCGATCCGTTCTTTGGTCAGCAAACGCCGAATTGGGAAGCCGGCGATCCGGACAAACTTAACGATCATCCGCCCGTGTATCTCGACCGTTTTCTCGATACCGGACGGTATGCGCAGCCGCGGGGCATCATGACCCGCCTGTTCGCGGAAGCGAGCCTGGGTCATTTTATCTTGCTCGGCGATTTTGTCGTGGTCAATATCCGGCAGTCGGAAATTGCGCCCGGGCAGAAGGGACGCGACTTTGGTAATGCCGATGTGATTCGTTCGGCCCTTCGTAAAATTGAACAACTGGGTGGTGTAAAGACCATCTACGGCCATAACCGAATTGCCGATTACGATCGCTTTGAGAAGGGGAATCCGGGTCAGCCCAAGAAGATGCAGCCGAATGGCAAACCGGATATTGTGATGTTTTGTATGCGCAATACGACCCGTGGAACGGATGCTCGTGGCAAGTCCTTTAACTACGGACAACATAAAAACGGCGAAGGCAATGCGTATGAGGGCAATGCCTGCAGTAAGTGCAGTCTGCTCATGGAGGGTCAATACATGAATAATGAAATCACCACTTCGCAGAACGTCGGTGTCAACGACATGAGCCAGGTGTATAAGAATATTTCGTTTCACGAATTTGCGCATTGTCTTTTTGGTGGCAACGGTTTCCATACCTCCGGAGGGAATCATTTTGGTACCGGCAACGCCGCGGTCTTTATGGGCTTACAAGGTGGCTATGGCCTGATGGGGGGTGCGAATTCCAGTCTGATCTGCGTAAACGGCTATGAGCGCTGGCGTATGGGCTGGCTGGATACCATCAGCAATCCGGAGGGCTGGGCCATTTCCGCCAACGGTCGTAAGGGCGACATCAGCCGTGCCGATGGCCCCCAGCAGTTCCAGCTACGCGATTTTATCAGCACGGGCGACGCACTTCGTATTCAACTTCCGTACACCGATGCGGGTGCGGAGAATCAGTATCTCTGGCTTGAAAACCATCAGGTGGGACGGAACAATAAACTGGATTTTTTGCAGTACAGTAACGAAGATGCTTGCCGGCCGGCGGGGCGCCCCGGTATCTACGCCTATGTGCAGGTGGGGAAGGATCGCCTGCAGGGCGGGAATCCCGGTGATGTGTATCCGGGCGACCAGACGGATAACTTGCGGATGTTGACTGCCAAGGGCAACTGGGATATGCGACTGGAAGGCCTGCATGACACCGTGAAATGCATCGCATGGAACGCGGCCCAACCGTCGGTTTCGTATCGGCGCGAAAACCCTTTCTGTGGAGCGAATGACTTGCAGTCGCTAATGTTTGATGTCAGCGGGAAAGCGGAGAAAATTGATGCGAAAACGCTGTGCACCTATCCCTGGATCCTTCGCAACGCTGGGCTTTCCGGGAATTCGCTGCCGTTTATGGGTGATGATGAAACCGCTTTCGCGGGACGGCAAGCCCTGGATATGTGCAGTAATCCCGCGGCCGTTAACGTGATCACCTGCTATACATCGCAATACAATGCGAATTTTACGCCGCACAAAAAGAGCAACAATAAAAATATTTACCTGAGTGGCTTGTCCATAGAGATGGCCCCAATGAGCGATGGTGTGATGCAGGTGGATGTCCGCTGGGATGATTATCATGCCCGGCGCAACGCTCGCTGGACGGGCCCGGTGGTGCTGAAGGAGCAGTTGATCGTGGATCCGGGCGTTACCCTGACCCTCGATCAGAATGAAACACCCGTGCAGTTTGAACGTGATTCAATATCCGGCTATTTTTCACCCATCACCACCCTTCGCTGTGAATCCGGCAGCAGCCTGATGCTGAAAGCGAAATCGAAACTGGTGCTGGACCGCAACAGCCAGCTGATTCTGCGGGAAGGTTCAACACTCATCCTGGAGAAAAAAAGCAAACTAATTCTGAAACGAGGCTCGAAACTTCTGATCGACGGCGGCAAGGTGATCCGTCAGGGCAAAATCATTGAGAAATAACGGACTCTCGACTCTCGACTGTTGACTGTCGACTTCTCGCTACCATGCTGGATTATTATAAAATATTGGATGTGCCGTTTACCGCCACGGAGGAAGAAATCCGGAAGGCCTACTATGAAAAGGCGAAGCGGTTTCATCCGGATGTATGCAGGGAAGCCGGCGCTGAGCAGGTCTTTAAATTGCTGAACGAAGCCTGGCAGGTCTTGAGTCATCCGCAAAAGCGCAAACGCTATGACTTTAAGCTCCGGTACGGTACCCTGCTGTCGGTGCCGGCGGCCGACCGGCGACATTCACCGAACCCCTCCGCGGCCTACGAGGCCTATCGTCTACGTCGTCGTGAAGAAATCAAGGCAGAAAACCGCCGTCTTCGCAGAATCAACCGCGTGCTGAATAATTTCATGTTCTGGATAATGGCCTTGTTTCTCGCAGCCTCTATTGTTTTTGGTTTTATCGACGCCTTTACCACCGGCGACTACGGGATGCTGGTCTTCGATTTTGTCTTTGTGGCTATCGCGGTGGTGTACTACTTGTACATCCGGAGGGACAGGGAATAGGGCATTCAGAAGCTTTCAATGTAGGTGAACCGGCAGTCGGGCATCATTTTTTTTGCACGTGCTTTTTCGGATTCTGGGATGGGGCTGAAGGTGCCGTGCTGGATGTTGTGGATCTCCATTTCGCGGAGTCGCGGCATTTTCGAGATTTCCATGGGGAAGACGGTTAGCTGGTCATTGGAAAGGATGATCTTTTCCAGGGTGGGTATCATCATCATATAGCCGAAGACAAAGGACGGATCAATGCCGTAAAGTTCGGTGATGTCGATTACCTTGACATATTGCAGTTCAGCCAGGTTGCGCGGTACTTTCGTGGCGCGCGGCAGTTCGAGTTTATAAAGAGCAGGCAGATTTTTGATAGCTTCGAACTGCTCTTCCATGGGGCTGTCCAGGTTCATCACCAGGTTGATTTTTTTTAATTGCCGGTAATATTGGGTGTCGGCGATGACCAGGGTGGTGCTTACTTCTTCCAGTTTGGGGGAGGTAATGAGGGCCTTCCAAAATTGTTCGCGCTGTGCCGGATCGTTGCTTGTGTACTTTCCAAACGAAATCCGCTTCAGGTGGGCAAAGCCCTGCATCACGGCGGGGGCGGTCTCGAT
>CAZPDS010000054.1:0-17408 GCA_964585485.1 uncultured Bacteroidales bacterium | reverse complement strand
TAAACGCACTACGCCAAAATCTGTCGCGCTTGTAAACAAGCGAGGAATCAAAAAATATATGTTATGATCTAATTCGAATATACGAATGGTCAAAATAACAAATATTTAACTTTGCGTTTAATATGCTCCGGCGATAGATAAAAATTTCGTAGAAATGCTTCGTGGCATTCCGTTTCGTTGTCGCCCTATCTTTTCCTATCTTTGCACTTTGATATAGAACCCTATGCCCCTGATCAAAACAGAACGCTTTGCCGATGGGACGGAGCTGGGACTCTGGGAGATCACCGAAGACAGTGCGGTGCTGGAGTCGCTGGCGGTGTTGTCGGACGACGAGAAGGCTTTTTTAGCCGGTTTTCGCAATGAAACGCGTCGCCGCCACTGGCTGAGCTATCGCCTTGTGATCGGCCATTTGCTGGGAGCTGGGGTCGCCGTGGTGAAGTACCATGAATCGGGGAAACCCTACATCGAAAACCTGCCGGGCCACCTTTCGGTGACGCATTCCGGCATTTATTCCGCGGTGGTTTATAACGCCGAACGCCGCGTGGGCATTGATGTAGAGCAAATCCGTCCCCGCATTGTCAACGTAACCGACCGCTTTCTTTCGCCCGACGAACAAGGCACACTGGATCCGGAGCATCACCTGGAACACCTGACGTGTCTGTGGGCCGCCAAAGAAGCGTTGTTCAAGCTCTGGGGCCGGCCGGAGGTGGACTTCCGGGAACACCTGCGGGTTTCGGCCTTCCGGCCCATGCCGGCGCAGCCGGTTCCGGCGGTGGTCAGCCACAAAGGCGCCACCGGACATTTTGAACTTGATTTCGACCGCATCGGGGATTACATCCTGGTGTGGGTCACCGAAAAACAACCAACCTGCTAAACCTGAAACGCCATGAACTCCGAACATCAACTCCGCGAACTGCTGCAACAACGTATCCTGGTCCTCGATGGTGCCATGGGTACGATGATACAGCGGCAGGGTCTCAGCGAAGAGGATTTCCGGGGTGCACGCTTCAGCAAACATCCATTGAACCTTAAGGGGTGCAACGAAGTGCTTTCGCTGACGCGTCATGAGCTGATTTCCGATATTCACCGGGAGTACCTGCACGCCGGTGCGGATATCATCGAAACCAATACCTTCAACGCCACCCGGGTTTCCTTACGGGAATATGGGTTGGACGAATATGCCTTTGAGATCAACGCCGCTTCGGCCCGCTGGGCGCGGATTGTGGCCGATGAGTTTACACGGCTGTACCCCACGCAGCCGCGTTTTGTGGTGGGATCCATGGGCCCTACCGGGAAATCGCTTTCCTTGTCGCCCGACATGAACGATCCCTCGGCCCGGGCCATCACTTTCGATGAACTGGAAGAAGCCTACATGGAGCAGGCGAGGGGACTGCTGGAAGGCGGTGTACATGCCTTGCTGGTGGAGACGGTGTTCGACACCCTCAACGCCAAGGCGGCGCTCAGCGCCATTGAAAAAGTTTTCGACACTGGCGGCAAGACCGTTCCGGTTATGCTGTCGGTAACCCTTTCGGATGCCAGTGGCCGCCTGCTTTCGGGGCAAACGCTGGAAGCGATGCTGGTGTCGCTGGAGCATTTTCCGCTCCTGAGCGTGGGTCTGAACTGCGCCATGGGTGCGGCAGAGATGACCACCTTTCTGCGCCGGCTGCGCCGGCAGGTGGGCTGTTACGTGTCGGCCTACCCCAACGCGGGATTGCCCAATGCCCTGGGGGGGTATGATGAAACCGCCGAAGAGATGGTGCGCATTACAGATGGCTGGCTACGCGAGGGATTGGTGAATATCCTGGGCGGTTGCTGCGGCACCACACCTGAGCACATCCGGCTGTTTGCAAAATCCGTAAAGGAATATCCTTGTCCTACGATACCTGAAATACCACGGGTGTCGCGGCTTTCCGGACTGGAGCCCCTGGAAGTGGGGGAAACCCTGAAGTTCATCCAGATCGGCGAACGCACCAACGTGGCCGGTTCCCGGAAATTTGCACGCCTGATTGCGGAAAAAAAATACGAAGAAGCCTTGCAGATCGCCCGTCAGCAGGTGGAAGCCGGCGCCCAGGTGGTGGACGTCAACATGGACGATGCCCTGCTGGAGGCCGATGCAGAGATGCGTCGCTTTTTGCTGCTGCTGAGTTCGGATCCCGAGATTGCGCGGGTTCCCGTGATGATCGACAGTTCGGACTGGAACGTTTTGTTGGCCGGTGTGAAGTGCCTGCAGGGGAAGCCCATCGTCAATTCCATCAGCCTGAAGGACGGGAAGGATGTTTTTCTCGAACGGGCACGAACGTTGCGGCGTTACGGCGCGGCGGTGCTGGTGATGGCGTTTGATGAGGAAGGCCAGGCCACCAGCTACTTCCGGAAGATCAGCATCTGCAAACGGGCGTATGAGCTCCTGGTGCGGGAAGCCGGATTCCCGCCGGAAGATATTTATTTTGATCCCAACGTGCTGACCATTGCCACGGGCATCGACGAGCACAACGCCTACGCGGCGGATTTCATCGAGGCTGTACGCTGGATAAAACAGAACCTCCCGGGTGTTCATGTCAGCGGGGGCATCAGCAACCTGAGCTATGCTTTTCGTGGCAACAACAAGGTGCGCAACGCGCTGCACGCGGTTTTCCTCTATCATGCCATTGCCGCCGGTCTCGACATGGGCCTGGTGAATGCGGTGGAATTGCCCGTGTACGAAGACATTCCGGAGGATCTGCGCAAGCTGGCGGAAGAACTTATTCTCAACACCCGTGCGGAAGCCGCCGGGGAGCTGGTCCAGTGGGCATCGCAGCATTCCGGCGATACGGTATCGCCGGATACCACCGAAGCCTGGCGGCAGCAACCAGCCCGTGAGCGGGTGCAGTATGCGCTGACCAAAGGGCAGACGGCTTATCTGGACGAAGACCTGGAGGCTTTGAGCCAGGAGACTCCTGATGCATTGGCCATCGTGGAAGGTCCGCTGATGGATGCCATGAACCATGTGGGTGAGTTGTTTGGTCAGGGAAAGATGTTCCTGCCGCAGGTAGTGAAAAGCGCCCGCGTTATGAAAAGGGCCGTGGAGATTCTGATGCCGCGCATCGAAGCCGGGCAGCGCAGCGGGGACCAATCCGCATCAAAGGGAACCTTGCTGTTGGCCACGGTGAAAGGCGATGTTCACGACATCGGGAAAAACATGGCCGGGCTCATCTTATCTTGCAATGGGTACAACATCATTGATCTGGGTGTGATGATTCCGGCCACGGAAATTGTCCAGGCCGCGGTAAAGCACCGTGTGGACGCCGTGGGTCTGAGCGGACTGATTACGCCCTCGCTGGCCGAAATGGTGCTGGTGGCCGAAGAGATGGAACGTGCCGGGCTGAAGATTCCCCTGCTGATCAGCGGGGCCACCACGTCCGAAAAGCATACGGCTTTGATGATTGCCCCGGCCTACAGCGGTCCGGTAATTTATGTACGCGACGCCGGCCGGGCGGTACGCGTGCTCAACGACGGCATCAAAGGCGGTGGTGTGTCCGGCGACCCGCAACGCGAACACCAGGAGGTGATCCGCGCGCAGGCTGTGTATGCCGCGGAAAACCGGAAAACGGTTTCCTATGCCGATGCCTGTCGCCAGCCGGTGCCCGTCGACTGGGGTCGCTATCATTTCCCCATCCCGGCATTTGAGGGTGTCAAGACCATCCGTGTTACTAATCTGGCCACGCTGATTCCCTATATTGACTGGACCTTTTTCTTTTACGCCTGGGATATTCCGGGCACTTACCCGGATCTGCTGCAGCATCCCGAAAAGGGGGCGCAGGCGCAGCAACTGCTCGCCGATGCCCGGCAATTGCTGGCGGATCCGGAGATCCTCGCCCTTTTTGATCCCTCTGCCGTCTTTGGCATTTTTCCCGCCAATGCGCACGGTGATGATGTCCGCATCTATACCGATGATTTCCGGACGGAAGTTCGCGAAACCCTGCATTTCCTGCGGAACCAGCATGTTCACGGCGAGCACACGAACTTCCCCTGTCTTGCTGATTTCATCGCCCCGGAAGGTTATCCTGAGCACATCGGTATATTTGCGCTAACCGCCGGAAGAGCCGTGGTTGACAAGGCCCGCGCCTGGGCGCAGTCGGGTGATGAATACCGTTCGTTTCTCCTGCTCACCCTGGCCGATCGCCTGGCCGAAGCCCTGGCGGAAGTGCTGCATTTTAAGGTGCGCACGGAATACTGGGCTTACACCCGTGAGGAGGCGCCCACCGCCGAACGACTGCTGGGCGGGAAATTCCAGGGTATACGTCCGGCGCCAGGTTACCCGTCCTGTCCGGATCTCAGCGAAACCGCCACGATTTTCCGCCTGCTGGATGCAGGAACGCAAACCGGTATCCAGCTTACTGAGAACTTCGCCATGGAGCCGATCGCCTCGCTCTGCGGCTATTATTTTTCCCATCCGGAAAGCCGTTATTTTACGGTGGGTCCGCTGGGCCGGGATCAACTTGAACAATACGCACAACGCAAAGGGGTAAGTGATCTGCAAAAGCTCGCCTACCTGCACTGACAACTATGGACATCACAAAATACCTTAGCGATACTTCGACCCGCCGGGTCACCTTTGAAATTCTGCCGCCCCTGAAAGGCGATTCCATTCAGAAGATTTACGATACCCTGGATCCGCTGATGGAGTTTGAACCGCCGTACATTAACGTGACCTATCACCGGGAGGAAGTGGTGTACCGCACCCATGAGGGCGGACTGCTGGAGCGCAAGGTGGTGCGCAAGAGGCCGGGCACGGTGGCCATTTCGGCGGCCATAAAATTTCGTTACGGTGTGGAGGTGGTGCCGCATATGATCTGCGGTGGTTTCACCAAAGAAGAAACCGAAAACGCGCTGATTGACCTTCATTTCCTGGGCATCCACAATGTACTTGCATTGCGGGGCGATATGCAGCGCAACGAAAAGAGTTTTGCGCCACTTGCAGACGGCCATGCCCACGCCGCGGACCTTGTAAAACAAATCATGGACATGAATGAGGGGAAGTACCTGGATGAAGAACTTCAAAATCCGGTGAAAACCCGATTTGTAATTGGTGTGGCGGCCTATCCTGAAAAGCATGAAGAAGCGCCGAACATGCAGCGCGACCTGATGCACCTGAAGGAAAAGGTGGATGCCGGGGCGAAATACATCATCACGCAAATGTTTTTCGATAACACCAAGTACTTTCGTTTTGTTGAACTGTGCCGCGCGATCGGCATCACCGTGCCCATTATTCCCGGCCTAAAGCCGCTGAGTACCAAAAACCAGATCTGCACCTTGGCTAAAACGTTTAAGGTCGACATTCCCTACGAACTGGCCGATGCGATGGAAAACGTCAGGGATGCGAAAGCCGCTGTGGAGGTGGGTGTGGAATGGACCACGCAGCAGGCCCGTGAACTCTACCGGGCTGGGGTCCCTATCGTACATTTCTACACCATGGGCAAGGCGGATAACATCCGGCGCATCGTAAAGGCGGTGTTGTGAGGGGGGGGGGATGAAGCGTGGAGGATGAGGCGTGGAGAGGGGAAGAGCTACCGGCTCTATCAGGTAGGGTCTTCCTGAACCCGGTCCCCGATCCGCCGGCTGGCGGACAAAGTTCAGGATGACGCTCTGGGTGAGGGTTCTGCAAGCCTGAGATCCTGCCCTTGATTCTTGATTCTTGTCTCTTGATTCTTTTTTCTTTTCTCTTGATCAGGACCTGGGCCATCCGCAGTGCAACACATTGCTTTCAGATCGATAGTACGAATACGATAGGCCCCTCGACTGCGCTCGGGGACCGGCTCTTTATGGATAGTACATGGTCTCGACTTCCCTCGACCAGTGGAGGCCGCAGTGCATTTTAAAATAGTTTTTTAATAAATATGGACGAAAGCCCGCCTGCTTGATTCTTGAGCCTTTTCTCTTTTTTCTTTTTTCTTGATCTTGTCTCTTGAGTCTTTTTTCTGTTTACTTTTCTCTTTTCAGTATCTTTGCTCATGGTCTACGAGCGAATACGTTCAAAAATGGCCGCGGGCAAAAAGCAGCTGGCTATCCTGATTGATCCGGATAAGGCGGATGATGGGCGCTTGCGCGAGATTGTCCGAATTTCTGCGCTGGCGGGCGTGGATATGTTTTTTGTCGGCGGTAGTCTGCTGACCGCCGACACGATGGCACATTGCATGGCTGAGCTCCGCCGGCAGTGCGACATTCCGGTGGTGTTGTTTCCGGGCAATGCCATGCAGGTGCATCCGGGGGCCGATGCGCTTTTGTTCCTATCTCTTATTTCCGGCCGGAATGCAGAAATGCTGATTGGGAAGCACGTTGTGGCAGCGCCCTACGTGAAGGCGGCCCAGCTGGAAGTTATCCCGACCGGTTATCTGCTGATTGATGGTGGTAAAACCACGGCTGTTCATTACATGACACATTCGCTTCCGATCCCGTCCGATAAGCCGGATATCGCAGCATGTACAGTACTGGCGGGTGAAATGCTTGGATTGAAAATGATGTACCTGGAAGCGGGCAGCGGAGCGTTGCATGCGGTTCCGGTGGCGATGGTTGAGGCGGTGCGCAAACAAACGCGCTTACCGCTAATTGTGGGTGGTGGTCTGCGTACTCCCGCAGATGCCCGTTCTCGCTGGCAGGCAGGCGCTGATGTTCTGGTGGTGGGTACGGCGGCCGAGGAGCAGTCCGGTGTGATTGCCGCAATGGCAGCGGCACGTGATTAAGGCACTTATTTTTTTCCTGATTTTACCCGTTCCGGATTGTCGGAAATAAAGTTTGTCCAACTGTTGTAGGATTTTTTTCCGGGCTGTTCGGGCTTGCGCTGAAAGTAATGACAGACGGCTACGGCCACGGCGTCGGTGGCATCGAGCAGGTGCGGTATTTCGGCGAAGTTCAGCAAGCGTTGAAGCATGGCCGCCACCTGTTCCTTGGAAGCACCTCCTTTTCCGGTGACCGATTGCTTGATACGCCGTGGTTCGTATTCAAAGACCGGTAGGTTTCTGTTGAGGGCGGCGGCGATGGCAACACCCTGGGCGCGCCCCAATTTAAGCATACTCTGAACATTCTTCCCGAAAAAAGGGGCTTCGATGGCCAGCTCATCCGGCTGATGTTTTTCAATCAGTGCGCTAACGGTCTCAAATATCTTTTTTAACTTTAGTGCCGGATCTCCGATCTTTTCCATCCGCAGAACATCCATTTCAATCAGGTTTATGGTTGTGCCTTTTTGATGAATGAGGCCATAGCCCATTACGTTGGTGCCAGGGTCGATGCCCAGAATGATACGGTCGGTAGCGGTCATTACAGCGATTAAGAAATGAAGTCACCAAAGATAACGAAAGTCCTGAACCTGGTTTTGAAGTTGACCATTTTGGTGGCCTCCTACGGGTATATCTATATTCGCCTGGTGCGCAACCATTCACTGGAAAGTTCGTGGCAAGGTTTTGTTGAGCGATGGGGCGAGTGGGAGGTTCGCGGGGCTCTGGCGTTCATGCTGGTGCTGATGCTGCTGAATTGGTCGCTGGAGGCGTTGAAGTGGCGTTATTTATTGCGCCGCATGGAGCGAATATCTTTTTACACAGCGCTCAGGGCTGTATTGGCCGGAGTGACGGTGAGTTCCTTCACACCAAACCGCACCGGTGAATATTTGGGGCGTGTTTTTGTTTTAAAAAATACCCCTCGCTGGAGGGCGGCTTTTGCTACGGTAGTGGGGAGTATGAGCCAACTTGCGATCACGCTGGTGGTCGGCAGCCTGGCGCTGATTTTCTTTTTCCGGGGCTATGTCCCTTACGGGGATTACGTCTCCGATCCCGTGTTTAGCGGACTTATGCTTGCACTTTTACTTTTTGCAGTGCTTGTAGTATTGCTGTACTATAACATTCGCCTGCTGGAACCGTTGCTGCTGCGATTCACGCGAAAGCGCTGGACATCCATACGCTCGCAATTGGCTGTATTTCGCGAATACCGGGCCGTTGAGTTAAGTGTATTGCTGGGATTCAGTTTTGCACGCTACCTCGTTTTTGGCACACAGTTCTGGCTGCTGTTGCGTCTTTTCGGAATGCCCCTGGACTTCCTTCCGGGGATGATGCTTATCGCGGGTATTTATTTTGTGATGTCGGCCATCCCCACCATTGCCTTGTCGGAATTGGGGGTACGAGGATCGCTGACTGTTTTCTTTCTGGAATTATTTTATGCGGATCAGTTTCTTCTTGCGAATCAGGCGGCCTTTGCGGGTGTGTCGGCCGCCACGCTAATATGGATTATCAACCTGGTCATACCGGCGCTGATGGGCGGCATTTTCGTTATGCAACTGCGTTTTTTCTCTAAACAAAATGTTTCATGACGGATTGGATGCCCGCACTTCTCTTGCTGCCCGCCTGGCTGTATCTTTTTTGGATAGCCTTGTTATACGTGGGTTTCCGGAAACAGCGCAGCAAACCGCGCCCCGTATCAATAAGCATAAATGAAGGTGTCACCCTGATCATCCCCACCCGCGACGAAGAAGCGAACATTGGGTGTTTACTAACGGCCTTGTTGCAGCAACGTTTTCCCCTGGATCAGATCGAGGTGATTGTCATCGATGACCACTCGCAGGATCGTACGCGGGAGGTGGTGAAAGCCTTTGCCCACGCGCATCCGCAGCTTCGAATCGCCTTGATGATCGCGGAAGAACATCCAGACAATCCCAAAAAGAGGGCTTTGCAGCAAGCCGTGGCACAGGCGCGGGGCAAGTTCATCCTCACATTGGATGCGGATGTTAGGGTGGGCCCGCGTTGGCTGGAGGGGATGACAGCGCACCTTTCCGGCGGGGCTCGTATGGTAGCCGGACCGGTTCGCATGGACGCCGGCAAAAGCTTTTTTGGTGCACTGCAAGCCCTTGAGTTTTTGAGCCTGGTGGGATCCGGGCTTGCCCTGGCGGGCTTGCGCCGCCCTATTATGGCCAACGGTGCCAACCTTGCATTTACGCCTGAATCGTTTCAGATGGCGTATTCCGAATCGGGTTTGTCCACGCTTGCTTCCGGTGACGATGTGCAATTATTAGCCAGTCTTCAGCGCAATGATCCGGGGCGGGTTGTTTTCGCTACGGCTTCGGAAACCTTTGTTGATACACCAGCGGCCCCGGACCTCGGAACGTTTCTGCAACAACGCATTCGCTGGGCCTCAAAGGCGCGTCACACCAAGGATTTCGTTAACAGTCTGGTAGCCCTTTGGGTGTTTGCCTACAACGGGCTGCTAATCTTTCTGGCCTTGGCGGCCGTCTGGGAACCGCACCTGGCCTTGGTGGCTCTGCTTCTTTGGTTGGTGAAGCTGGTGGCTGATTATCCTTTGCTCACAGTTTTTTCGGCGTGGAGCCGACAGCGTGGCTTGTTGCGTGTGTATCTTCCGCTACAGCTTGTGTATTCCTTCTATGTGGTGGGGGTTGGATGGGCGGGCCTTTTCGGACGGTACCGCTGGAAGGGCCGGCGGTTCAGAGGCCAGTGAGGGCATCGTCTGGTTTCATCAAAACCGCGGCCAGGGACAGATCCAGGGGTGTGGTGATTTTGATGTTTTCCGGATTGCCCGGCAGCAGGTGTACGTTTACATTGTCAAACTCAACAACCGTCGCATCATCGGTGAATTCGTCCCGGTAATTTTGCAAATACGCTTTTTTGATCAGCGCTGTTCGAAACACCTGGGGGGTTTGAACCAGCGCGTAATCCTGGCGGTTCACCGGCGTACTGGATGAGCCGTGTCGTTCGCGCAGGGATTCTGTTACGGGAATCACGGGGACGGCTGTACCGTAGAATGCGGCATCGGCGTAACATTGGTGGATTACTTCCGGGGCGACGAGTGGGCGGACGGCATCGTGAATGCCGACAATGCTGTTGTCGTCCTCAATGCAATGCAGACCGCTTTTAACGGAATGAAAGCGTGTTGGACCACCTTCGGCAATCTCGTGCGGAAGGGTGAACTTGTGTTGTTCCGTTAAACGCTTCCAGGTTTCCATCTGCTCGCGGGGCAGTACCACGATGATGCGTACATCGTTGAGTGCAGCGGCGAAGAGATTCAGGGTATGCATGAGCAAGGGCCTTCCATGAATCTCCAGAAACTGCTTGGGCGTTGTGCTTTTCATGCGCTCGCCCTTGCCGCCCGCAACGATAATAAGGTAGTGTTGTGCCATGCCCCTGGTGGTTAACAACAAAGATAAAAAAATCCGCCCACGGGCGGATTTGATTTTTTATTAAAGAATCAGCATTGCATCGCCGTACGTAAAAAACTTATACTTTTTGGCAATCGCCTCCTTGTAGGCTTTAGTAAGAAAATCATAGCCGGCAAAAGAGGAAACCATAATCATCATCACCGATTGCGGAAGATGAAAATTCGTGATCATCCGATTGGCTACGCTGAAGTCGTGTGGCGGGAAGATAAACTTGTTCGTCCATCCCTCGTAAGGCTTAAGATTTCCATTGATTGCCACCGACGATTCGATAGCCTTCATCACCGTTGTTCCGACGGCGCAAACGTTCTTTTTTTCCTCCCGGGCAGCATTCACAATTTTGCAGGCCTTTTCGCGGATGAAGACCTGTTCCGAATCGCACTTGTGTTTGCTGAGGTCTTCCACATCAATACTACGGAAATTTCCGAGTCCGGTGTGCAGCGTAACCATGGCGAAATTGACGCCCTGTAGTTCCAGGCGCTTCATTAGTTCGCGGCTGAAGTGGAGTCCGGCGGTAGGCGCTGCCACGGCGCCTTCGTGCTTGGCAAAGATGGTTTGATAGCGTTCCTTGTCTTCCGCAGTGGGTGCGCGTTTGATAAGTTTAGGCAGGGGTGTGTCGCCCAGGCCTTCAATGATACTTTTAAATTCGTCGTACGGCCCGTCGAACAGGAAACGCAGGGTTCGTCCGCGTGAGGTAGTGTTATCAATAACTTCGGCCACCAGCGAATCGTCATCCCCAAAGTAGAGTTTATTTCCAATACGAATTTTACGTGCCGGATCCACCAGCACATCCCACAGGCGGGTTTCCTGGTTGAGTTCGCGGAGCAGGAAGACTTCAATCTTGGCTCCGGTTTTCTCTTTACGGCCGTACAATCGGGCCGGAAAAACCTTGGTGTTGTTCATGATCATAACATCACCGTCGTCGAAATATTTCAGTACATCCCGGAAGGTTTTGTGTTCGATGGTTTGTGTTTTGCGGTCCAACACCATGAGTTTGGCTTCGTCCCTTTCCTTCGGTGGTTTCTCCGCGATCAGGTCCGGGGGTAGATGGAACCTGAATTCTGATAATTTCATGTGTTACAGTTTTTTAGACGTTTCAACTTCCCTTAATCTGTGCAAAGATAATACAGCATGGAGCGAAAGTCCAGCGTTTATGTGTTTATTTTAAAAACAAACGTATAAAACGCCTGCAAATAGTACCTTGTAAGAAATATATTTTCAGGGAAAATCAGTATTTAACGAAACAGCCGCTACGGATATTGCCTGCGTCGTTAAATTTTACATAGTACATTCCGGGAACAAGGCCAGAAAGATCCACCCAGGAATTCTCCGCCTGGACGTTGATTACGTTGACCAAACGTCCGTCGGGAAGGTGGATACTGATTTCCGTTTCCGGGGATGACAGGCCTTGGATAAACAGACGGTCATGGGCGGGATTGGGGAACAGACGGGTAGTTCCGGCTTGCATTTCGGCCTGGCCGAGGATCAGGTAGGACGTATCGAGCACCGCCAGCAGCTTGCAGTCGGGGTCGAACAGGATGGAGTCGGGCATAAAGCCGGGCATCGCCATAAAGGTCTGGCCGGAATAGCTGTGATTAAAAACCAGGATGGTGTCGTGGCTTGCATTTTTGAATTGTAGCGGGACGGGCATTTCGAAAAACGTGACCGATGCGTGAGAGGGGGTCTGCTGCAGCGTTACGCTTACAGAGGAGTCGGGATGTACAAGGCTGGTCAGGGTGTAGACCGGGTGCCCCTGCTGGTAGATCCAATCGTCGAAGAACCCGTCCAGTTGCACACCGGAGGCGGTTTCAAAAATCCGTTTGATGTCTTCTGTACCTGCGTATCCATAGGCCAATAGGGGATCCGTCTGAATGTCTTTCAAACCTTGAAAAAAGGCGTCATCTCCAACAATCCATCGTAGCATGTGTAAGACGAGGGCTCCTTTTTCGTAGGACAGGCGCCAGTCGAAAACGCGGGCGACGGTTGTGGTATCGTAGCAATACACCGATCCATCCGGGAGGCTGGTGATGTTTTGGATGTGCCCTTTGAGCCAGGGAATCCACCAGGCGCCGCCGCCCCACAGGTGTTCCAGGGTCAAGCCCTGGCTGTAGGTGGCAAAGCCCTCGTTGACCCAGATGTCGTGCCAGCTGTTGCACGTCACTTTATCGCCGTACCATTGGTGGGCCATTTCATGCGCCAGCAGATCGTAGCCTTCGTTAATCACGAAGCTCATGGTCTGATGCTCCATACCGCCGCCCCAACCGAACTGAGCATGTCCGTACTTTTCGCGGATGTAGGGGTATTCTCCGAAGAGGCTGTCGTAAAGTTGCAGAACGTTTATCTGTAGAGGTGTTCCGGACTGAAACGCGCTCAGGTTTTCGGGATACACGTAGTTCAACATTTCAAGTGTATCATTTCCCAGGGGCACAAAATCGGAGTAGACCGCGTAGTTGGTTACGGCAATAGCGATGAGGTAGGCCGCGATGGGATAACGGTGTTTCCAGTGGTAGATTTTATCGGGGCCGGAGAGGGTTTCGCTTACCAACACGCCGTTGCTGGCAACGCGGTAGGCCTGGGGCGTTGTCACGATGATGTCGATGGAGTCGATCTTGTCCGACAAGATGCTTTTGCAGGGCCACCAGTCGCGCGCACCGTAGGGTTCAGAAAGGGTCCATACGACGGGTGTTCCGCCGTGGTCGGTTTGAATAAAGGAGCCAAAACCGGTGCCGGCCGAGGGATTCCCCTGATAGAAAACCTGCACCGAATCCAGTTGTCCCACAGGCAGGCTGCTGCCAAGGTTGATGTTGACCACATCCGCAGGGTGCGTAAAGCTAATATGATTGCCGTGGAATTTTACCGAGTCTACCGTAAGGCTGGCCGAAAGTTCGAAGGCGAGCGTGTTGACTCCGGCTACAGTGGTCACGAAATAGCTGGTGACGCTGCCCTGAATGTAGCACACAGCGGGATCCACAGTCCATTCGAGACGGTGGTAGCGAAGATCGTAATTGGTCCCGACGCCCTTGGGGCTATCATCCAACCATTTTAAGGCGTTGCGCATCTCGTAGCCCCAGGGGTTTTTCAGGTGCGCCAGGGGGTCGATGGTTTGGGCGGAGGTGCTGGTGGCCAGTAAGAAGGGCAGCAGCAAGAGGAGAATACATTTTTTCATCCGTGTGAAATTATCCGAAGTGCCCGGGGGCAGGGTTTAGTTGAAGATGTGAAGGTCATCGCCATTAAAGCTGGTGTTGTACTGCTTAAGCGGCATAGTAGCGGGTCCGCTAACCACCGAGCCATCGAGGATCAGGTACGTAGACATGCAGGTGGAGTCGGTCATGGTGAGGCCCGAGGGGTCCACTTTTACCACCGCAGACGAAAGATCGGCGTCGTAGGGGCAGCAGCGCTCGAAAGCCACGAATTGCTCGTTGGACGAGCGGTACACGATCAGGCCACGATAGCCACCAGTCAGGTATACATATCCGCCTACCGTTGCCAGTTCGACATACAACGTAGAACTAATATCGAGGTACATATTAACATATACGTTTGGTATGTTTGGATACGCTTCTTTTTGACAGGAAGATTGCGGAAGCATTATCATACATAATAATAAAGCAAGGGCTGCCGTTATTCTTTTCATCGTGTTTTATCGTCCTAAAGGGCGAAGATACAAAGGTAATGATTGTTGTTAACGGTGCAGGGTTAATTTTTTTCGGGGGTAGGGCGGCCGGTGCGCAGAAAAACAGCTTACTTTCGCTACGTAAACTAAATGTTATGAAAATTATTCTGAGAATACTTCTGTTGAGTTTTTTGCTGAGCACCCCGGTTTTGGTTAGCTGCAGCCGGTATCAGATGGATAAGCGTGCAGAAGCCCAGCGGCGGAAGGAGTTTGAAAAGGAAAAGCAGCGAAGGGAACTGGAGGCCCAGGCGGCTTACGAGCAGGCGGTCGAGCGGAACTACGCCATGCAAACACCGGAGACGCGGAAGGCTATGCGGGACAATATGAAGAAGAGCAACGCTTTTCGGGAACACAAAAAACCGAACTTTCTGCAACGCTGGTTTACCCCGAAACATCAAAAACGTGCGCCGCGGCGGCAGCAATAGTATCCTGACGTGAAATCTACCCGATTTTTTCTTCTTACCTTATTGGGCTGTGTGCTTATGGCGGGAGCGGTGGCACAGGACAGCGACAATCTCCGGTTTGAGAACCTGACGACAGAGAATTTTAAGGTAGAAAAGGGGCTTTCGCAAAATTCCATTAACTGCATCTGGCAGGATTACCTGGGGTATATGTGGTTTGGGACCTGGGATGGGTTAAACCAGTATGACGGGTATCGTTTCAAGATTTTTAAATCGTCGACCGAAGCGGATCCTTCGGCCATTTGTCATCAAACGGTTAAAGCCCTTTATGAGGATTCCAAACGGCACCTTTGGATTGGCACGGAAACCGGCTTAAACCGGTTTATCCCGGCCACCCAGCAGTTTGAAGCCTATTATGCCGATAAGAAGAACCCGGCCACCCTCAGCAGCGATTCCATTAATTGTATCGCTGAGGATGGGGAGGGTTACATCTGGATAGGTACCCGCAATGGTTTGAACCGCATGAATCCGGCCACCGGTCGCTGTGTGCAGTATTTTCTGGACCCTAACAACGCCAACAGTTTAAGCAGCAATAATATCCTCAGTTTGTGCAGCGACCGCAAGGGAACCTTATTTGTGGGTACCGATCGCGGACTGAACCTGATGAATATCCGCACGGGGCACGTTTCGCATTTGTATTATGTGCCCGGGGATGAGCTTAGCCTGTCGGACGATTATATTAATGTCTTAATGCTGGACGGCACGGGGCAGGTGTGGATAGGTACCAATCGCGGTTTAGATGTCTATCATTACCGGAATTCCTCCATGCGTCATTATCGGCATCAGCCGGGCAAAGCCTCGGGGCTTAGCATGAACCAGGTTACGGCTTTATTGAAAGACCGTAGCGGCACCATCTGGGTGGGCACTTACGGAGGGGGCTTAAACGTTTACCAGGCGGCCACGGATGACTTCCGTTGTTTTAGGCACGACCCTGATGAGCGCACTTCGTTGAGCAATGATTTTATCAGCGCGCTTTACCAGGATCGCTCCGGCATTATCTGGGTAGGCACGGCCTGGAAAGGCGTCAATAAAATTGCCTCGGATTTCGGCAAGTTTCAGCATTATCAACATGTCAAAGAAAACCCGCTGAGCATCAGCAACAACATTATTTGGTCCATCTTTCAGGCGCCAGACGGAGTGGTTTATCTTGGAACAGAAGACGGGGTAAATGCCCTGGATCGAAAAAACGAACGGATTAAGATATTTCGTCAGATCCCTGGTGAGCCCAACTCCCTTCCCAGCAATCAGATTCGTTCTGTTTTTCGCGACAGTCGGGGAATCTGGTGGTTAGGTACCTTCGGGCAGGGGGTGGATCGGTACAATCCCTACACAAAGACGCATACGCATTTTGTGAACGATCCCCTGAATCCGAATAGTCTGAGCAATAATACCGTGTGGCGCATCATGGAAGACCGTCGCGGCAACATCTGGTTTGCCACCAACGATGGGCTTAGTTGTTATCATTACACCACTGGCAAAATTAAGGTATACCGGCACATCCCAAATTATAATTATTCCATTTCAGGCAATGCCATTTTGTGGTTGATGGAAGATCGCCGGGGTATGATCTGGGTTTCGACCTATAACGGCTTAAATGTCTTTAATCCGGCCACAGGCCGCTTCGTGGCCTATCGCCACAACCCCTCCAATCCGTCCAGCCTTAGTTCCGATTATGTGTTTGGTGTGACGGAAGCCCGCAACGGTTTGCTGTGGGTGGCTACGATGGGCGGGGGCTTGAATCGCTTCGACCGGAGGACCGGTGTTTTCAAGCATTACACGGAAGAAGACGGCTTGGCCAACAATGTAGTGTATAACGTTTTTGAGGACAAGGCGGGCTTGCTGTGGATGACGACCAACAATGGAATCAGCCGCTTTGACCCGGCGTCGGAAGAGTTTGTGAATTATGATGTAAAAGACGGTTTGCAGGGGAATGAATTTAATCTCGGGGCGGCTTTTCATAATAAAGTCACCGATGAGATTTTTGCCGGTGGCATGAGTGGTTTCAATGCGTTTATTCCCGCGCGCATCAAGACCAACCGCTACATTCCGCCCATTGTTATATCAACATTCAGGATTTTCGACAAGCCTCAGCCACGCGAATTGTTGAATGGCGATACCCTGCGTTTACGGTACTCCGACAACTTCTTTTCCTTTGAGTTCTCGGCCCTGGATTTCACCAACCCGTCTAAAAATCATTATGCCTACATTCTGGAGCGGTTTGATAAGGAATGGACCTACACCGATGCTTTCAAGCGATTTGCCGGATACACGAATGTTTCGCCGGGGACCTATATTTTCCGGGTGAAGGGAACAAATTCGGACGGGGTATGGAATGATGAGGGGATTTCGGTGATCATTATCATTTCGCCGGCCTGGTGGACTACCTGGTGGTTTCGGTCGCTGGTAACCTTGGTTGGGGTTTTTCTGTTATGGTATATTGTGTATATGCGGTGGCGCAACATCCGCATTAAGCATGAGGACGAAAAGCGGATACTGGAAATTGAAAAGCAAATGTTTTCATTGGAGCAAACGGCGCTGCGTTTACAGATTAATCCCCACTTTATTTTTAATTCGTTGAATTCCATTCAGAGTTTTGTGATTGCCAACGATACCGACCTGGCCATTAATTATCTTGCCAAGTTTGCCCAGCTGATGAGGCTTATCCTTTCAAATTCGCACATGGCGTTTATTCCGGTTACGGATGAATTGAAAGCACTGCATTATTACATGGACATTGAACGCTTGCGGTTCGACAACAAATTCGATTATCAATTTGTTATTGATCCGGCTATTGATGCGGATTTCACAGAAATTCCCCCGATGATTATTCAGCCCTACGTGGAAAATGCCATTCTTCACGGCATTTTAAACAAGAAAGGAAAGGGCAATATAACTATTGCGATGAAGAAGTTGGAGTCCAGCATTCTTTGTGTCGTAGAAGATGATGGCATCGGCAGAGAGGCGGCCAACGAGATCAAAGCACGCAGCGATCTGCATCACAAAAGCCGTGGGATGCTGATTACGCAAAAGCGTTTAGAGCTGTTGAACAAGCAAAGCGAAGGACAGATGTCGGTCAATATCATTGATC
>CAZPDS010000053.1:0-19036 GCA_964585485.1 uncultured Bacteroidales bacterium | reverse complement strand
AGGGGCGAAGGGTAGTTCAATCCGTCGTTGCCCATGCCGCCCAGGTAGGTGGAAGCCAGCAATGCCGTGCCATCCGGCGAGAGTTTGGAAATAAAAATATCAATCCCCTGGCTGAATTTTATGGAACTGAAATCGTACGCAATGGAATCGCCACCGTTGAAAGTTGTGTCATAGGCGTTGGCCGTTACCGGATAATTGCCGGAGCCGGTGGTGCCGTATACCAATAGATTGTCATTGGCATCTACGATCATACTGTGGGGAAGATCATTCCTGGATCCGCCCAGGTAGGTGGCAAACAGGCGCTGGGTGCCGCTGGAATCGTACTTGATGATGGCTACATCGCAGCCGTTGAGGTAGGCCCCGGATTCTCCGCCACCAAAGGTCATCTGATAGGCCCCGGTGGAGACGGGGTAACCCGACCCAAACACAATCCCGCCCGAATACACGCGCCCGTGGCCATCAAAGGTGGCGGTGAAGCCCCAGTTATCACTCGTGGATCCCGTGAAGGTGGAGAAAATCAGCACAGGGTCGATCACCAACACAGCCGTGGGATCATAGCCTTTCGGAAAGTCGAAGCCGGCACGATCGCCCTTTAGCCGGTACCGACAGGGAACTTCCTGCCGTACGCCCTTGATGATCTGCCAGGCCACCGGCTTCAGTTCAAGCACATCGCCCACCGAGGTTTTCACGACAAGATTGCCGTTGGCCACAGCAAGCCCATCGGTCCCTTCATAATGCAGGCGTATCTGGCCCGGGTCGGCCCCGGCCTCCAGGTGAAATTCATACTTCAGGTGAAGCCCGTTCTGCAGCATACGCAGGTCGATGCCCGGGTAAAGTCCGCGGTACGTAACTTCATCATAGCTATATACGTGATGAGCCCAACGTTCAGGATCATCGCCGGTGTAGTAGTTGCTGTAATCTTCCGAACGTGTGCCGGCCTGGAACCGCACGTCGCTGCGGGCGCCTTCAAAATTCACCCGGTAGGCATGCGCATCAAAACGGAAATCATTGGGGAGCAGTCGTTTTTTTTCGTCCAGGCTGCGGTGCTTAAAACCCAAAATCCGCTCCATGTCGGCTGCACTATACAGATCGAAGGTGAGGGCATTAGCTTCAAGGTAAACGTTGCCAAAAGCGATGGCCGCTTTGTAGTGCACCTGCTCCGGCCACTGTCCTTTGTTTTCCTCAAACCGGAGATGCCCGCCGCACAGGCTGTCGTGTCCGTGATCCGCGCGCAACGATCCCGCGAAAAGGCTGCATACAACGAAAAGCAGGAGGGGAAAAAGGGATCGGACGGGCTTAAGGGTCATAGGGTTGAAATCATTAAGTAAACAAAAATAGTAAAAATGTACTACGATTCCAACCCGCTCTGTTTTGACAAAAGCTTCAGTCTTCCTGATGATTCATCCAGCCGCTGCGCTCCAGGTAATCCATCAGGCTTTTTGAGAACAAAACGTTGTTCCCGCGCGGATATCTTTTTTGTGTGAAGATCTGAGCCAGGGTTTCCAATTGGTTTTCGCGGAGCAGGCTGGCCGTTAGCGGAAGTTCTTCTTTTTCGCGGTAGAGGCGGTCGATGTCGTCCGCATTGTAATCGTGGTAGGTTTCGTAATGCACAATGCCTTCCACGGGCAGGCGGTCTGTCAACGCCGGTTCTTCGGCCGGATAGCCCAAAACAACGGTGGTGAGAGGAACCACCCCGTCGGGACAGCCATAAACCTGCGCAATCTTTTCAGCATTGTACAGTGTGGTGCCCAGGTAACAAATGCCCAATCCATGCGCTTCCGCAGCAATGCAGGCGTTTTGTGCGGCCAGCATGGCGTCGATGACCGCCGTTAGAAAACTCAGCATGTTGTCGTAACCCGGCTCCGCCTTGCGTTGCCGGCACCATTGGCTGAAGCGGTGGAAATCGGCGCAAAAGGTCAGCAATACCGGTGCCTGCAGCGCCATGGGCTGGCGGAAGTGAAAATCCCAGACTTTCTGCTTCATCGCCGGATCGCGGTTTACAATGATGCTGTACACCTGCATGTTCCCCGTGGTCGAAGCACGGGAAGCCGCCTCCAGTATGGCATCCAGGATTGCCTGCGGAACTTCTTTTTCCTGAAATTTTCGAATGCTGCGGTGCTCCAGTAGCACGCGCATGACGTCAGCCGTTGGCATCATCTACGCTTGTTTTTTGGGTTTGTATTTTGATTTTTGAAGGATTTTCTGGGCGTCACTTTCGCGAAGTAAGGAACGGATATCCGCGGCCGGGTTTTCGTTCATGTACCCGCGCACAATTTGCCAGCCTACCCAGATCGCAATGCGCGGCGGACTTTCTTTCCCAAAGGCACTGGTAAACGGTCCGTCGGAAAAGAACTTCAGAAAATCGCTCCTGTTTTGGCTGTAAAGAAGTTTGTGCTCAATGAAAAAGGCCCAGATATTCCCTTCATTGCGTTTACACCATTCCAAGCCCGGGTGGCTGTATTTGATTTTTATACTGTCGGGCGTGTCCAGCAAAGTCACGTCCAGAAAATACATGATCTTGCCCATGCCAATCATGTTTTCCAGAAAACTTCCTTCCCTGGCTTCGGAAGAACAAAGCGGAATGGCCAGCTCCTCCATGATATCGCGGGCCAGGTAAGGCTCATCCATGTATATACTCTTGTAGCGCGGCATACCGTAGCTGCTGTAAAAACCATAATCTTTCCCGAGGTAAAGATCCAGGGCGATAATGATGGCACTGTCGGCATTCTTAATGGGCGCGTTGAAGTCGCCCCCGGAAATGTAGGTAAAGACTTTCGGAACGGGCTTTTCCGGAAACCAGTAATGATAATAAGCAAAGGCATTGGAGAGCGTCGTTTCCAACCCGCTCAGATCCGGGTACTTCTTCATGCAGGCTGTGTAATGATCGCGAATGGCGGGATCATCAACGTAGGCTTTGAGCTGGTCGATGTTTTCAGCTTCTTCCAGGTCGCCGTTCAAAAACAAGGCGTACTCCGGCTGAATTTTTTTCAAACCCGCCTGAAATTGCGATCGCTTAATCGAAAACAAGGCTTTTTCGTAGCGGGCAATGTGAACATCCACGGGCGTTAATCGGCTCTCGTCCACCTCCGGAATCCTGACGCTCTTTTCAGGCTCCCCGCATCCGTCACAGGCTGCCTGCGTCAGCGCTACCAGGATAAGGATTGATCCCGCAAGAAAATAACGAAAATGATTTTTCATACAAAGAATCTTAATGAATGATATTATTCTTCTCCTGCGCACTGTTGGATTGCCCTGCGCGATGGACTCCGTATGCAAAAATAGGAAAACTTAAGCTGCGGTTTTTTATTATGCGTGATTTGTTCGTATTTTTGCCTCATAATCGCCCCGCTGCTTCTGGATATTGGCCCGGTATACGAATTCATCTTGCAGACCCAGGCAGGCCGCGGGAAAAAACCTTCACAATGAAAAAAACATTTATCTCCATTCTTTTTCTGCTGGCTGTCATTTCGACTTACGGGCAGTTGGATACACGCAAATATCATTTCGGTTTACAGGTGGCGCCCAATATTTCCTGGATCAAACCCGATGTGGAAGAAGTCATCTATAAATCCGACGGTGCTAAAGTCGGGGTGAGCTACGGTGCTGTTTTTGAATATTTCTTCACCCCCAACGTAGCCATCGTTACCGGAGTTAATGTGCTACACACCGGCGGTCACCTGAAGTATCCCTTTATTATGGCCACCGCCGCTGCTGTTCGTGATTCCGGCGTGCTCGAACGCAATTACAAACTGCAATACCTCGAGTTGCCCCTCCTGCTGAAAGGCAGTACCGGCGAACTTCTTGGCAAGTTCTCCTTTTTTGGTCAGTTCGGTATTGGCAACGGTTTCCGAATTAAGGCACGGGCCGACGATGAATTTTTGTCGGACAACAACCTGACCGGCGAAAAAACAGTGACCAACAACCGCAATGTAAAAAGCGATGTTTCTTTCTTTCGGGAAGCCCTGATTATCGGCATTGGCGCGGATTACAAACTCGGCAAGACCGCCATCGTATACGCTGGTCTGAACTTCAGCAACGGTTTTACCGATGCCCTTACCGGCGAGTCCGTCTACAACCCGGCCATCAAAGAAAAAGCCCGTGTGAATTATATTGATCTGAGCGTGGGCATCGTTTTCTGAATACTCGCATGAAAGTAGCCCTGGCGCAATTAAATTTCTACATCGGCGATTTTGACGGGAATACCTGCAAAATCCGCGAAAGCATCCGGCGTGCAAAATCCGAAGGCGCCGATTTGGTGGTATTTCCTGAACTCGCGGTCTGCGGCTATCCGCCCCGCGATTTCCTGGAGTTTGAAGATTTTATCCGGCGCTGCCAACATAGCCTTGAAACCATCGCCGCTGATTGCACCGGCATCGCGGCCGTGGTTGGCTGCCCGGTACCCAATCCGCAGCCGCAGGGCAAAAACCTGATGAATGCCGCTGCCTTTTTAACGGGGGGAAGAGTCGCTGCCCTGCATTACAAAGGTCTGCTGCCGACCTACGACGTATTTGACGAATACCGCTACTTTGAGCCCGGACGTTCCTTTTCCTGTGTTCAGTACAAGGGATGCACCATCGCCCTCACAGTGTGTGAAGATCTTTGGAACATCAGCAACGACCCGCTGTATGTGGGCAATCCCATGGATGAACTGGCCGCGCAGAAGCCCGCGCTTATCATCAACGTGGCTGCATCGCCTTTTCATTACCACCAGGCTGAAACCCGCTACCGGGTGCTGAAAGCTAATGTCGAAAAATACGGGATTCCGCTGGTGTATGTGAACCACGTGGGCGCACAGACAGAACTCCTGTTCGACGGAGGTTCCATGGTGCTGGATGCGGCTGGTAAGCAGGTGCTGCAACTGGCGTATTTTGAAGAGGATTTCGCTTGCGCGGATGTTGGCCGCAGCAAGGTGACGGTGGATACAGCGGTGACGAAATCCGTCGTGGCAGGTGAAGAACAACTCATTCACGAGGCCCTGGTGATGGGCATACGCGATTATTTTAAAAAACTCAATTTTTCGAAGGCCATACTTGGACTTTCTGGAGGTATTGATTCGGCGCTGACGCTGGCGTTGGCGGCCCGTGCGCTGGGTGCGGAAAATGTGCGCGCGGTCTTGTTGCCTTCCCGTTTTTCATCGCAGCATTCGGTGGATGATGCGCTGGGACTGGTCCGCAACCTGGGCTGTCCGCACGACATCATCTCCATCGAGGAAGCCTTTACGGCCATGGAAAGCACCCTGGCACCTGCCTTTGCAGGCACCTCCTTTGACCTGACGGAAGAAAACATCCAGGCCCGCTTGCGCGGTGTGATCCTGATGGCCTTGTCGAATAAATTCGGGTACATCCTGTTGAATACCTCCAATAAGAGTGAGGCAGCGGTGGGTTATGGTACCCTTTACGGGGATATGTGCGGCGGCATTTCGGTGCTGGGCGATGTCTACAAAACCCAGGTGTTCCGTCTGGCGCGCTATATTAACCGCGACGGGGAGGTGATCCCCGAAAACACCCTCCTGAAGCCGCCTTCCGCCGAACTGCGCCCCGGTCAGAAGGATTCTGACTCACTGCCCGATTATGACGTGCTGGACCGTGTGCTGTTTGAATATATCGAAAATCGCCAGGGACCGGAAGAAATTATAAAGGCCGGTTTCCCGGCCGAAGTAGTGCATCGCATTCTGCGTATGGTGAATGCTACGGAATATAAGCGTTATCAAACTCCGCCGATTTTGCGCATCTCACCCAAAGCCTTTGGCATGGGGCGTCGTATGCCCATTGTAGCCAGGTACCTGGTCTAGCAAAATCCGGCGCAAGCGGCCGGCGGATTTGTAACAGGAAAAAGCCCTTACAAGTTGACGGCTTCCACGGATTTTACTTCCGGAATGGCTTTAATCATGGCCTGTTCCACACCGTTTTTCAGGGTCATCAGGCTCATGGGGCAACTGCGGCAGGCACCGTGAAGTTCAACGTTCACAATGTTGTCGTCAGTAATTTCGACAAAACTGATGGAACCGCCATCAGCTTCGAGGTAGGGGCGGATTTGATCGATGACGTTTTTTACTTTGGAAATCATTTCTTCTTTGGCTTGGCTCATAGGTGTAGTATTTAAGTTAAAGGTTATTTACAGGGTTTAACGGCGGTCATTTCTGTGTAGGCGTTCCAGATGGCCACCTGTTGCGAAACGGTCTGTGCCAGCTTATCGAAGGCGAGCGATACGGGGTTGTCCTCCGCTGCCACCACAGGGCGGCCGGCATCGCCCGATTCACAAACGCTTTGCACCAGCGGAATCTGGCCCAGCAGCGGGAGGTTTAATTCCTTCGCCAACTGCGCACCGCCTTCTTTGCCGAAAATGTAATATTTATGGTCCGGTAATTCGGACGGCGTAAAATAAGCCATGTTCTCCACAATCCCGAGCACCGGAACTTTCAGGCCGTCCTGACGAAACATATGAATGGCCTTGCGGACATCCGCCAGGGCCACTTTTTGCGGGGTGGTCACGATGGCAAGTCCCGAGAGATGAAAACTCTGGGCAAGTGTCAGGTGAATGTCACCCGTCCCCGGAGGGGTATCCACCACCAGGTAATCCAGTTCACCCCAATCAGTATCCGAAAGCAGTTGCTTCAGCGCACTGCTGGCCATGGGTCCGCGCCAGATCAGCGCCTTTTCCGCTTCTACCAAAAAGCCGATGGAATTCAGTTTTATACCGAATTTCTGCAGCGGCAGCATGCGCGCGTGGCCGTCTTTTTCAATAATTTCAGGCCGCTCATTTTCCAGGCCGAACATCAGCGGAACGGAAGGTCCGTAGATATCGGCATCCACCAGCCCGGTTTTAGCGCCGCTTTTGGCCAGTGCCACCGCCAGGTTGGCGGCAACGGTTGATTTACCAACACCGCCTTTGCCCGAAACCACAGCGATAATATTTTTAACCCCCGGAATGCTTTCTTTCGGCCCCGGCCCGCTTTGGCGGGATGTAACACGGGCCGACATCTCAATATCGACCTTCACCTCCGGGCCAAAATGGGTCCGCAGGGCGTCGAGGCAATCTTGTTTGATCTTATTTTTCAGCGGACAAGCCGGGGTGGTCAGCATGACCTTAAACGAAACCTGCTGCCCGTCGATACGGATATCTTCAATCATCCCCAGGCTGACCAGGTCCTTATGCAGATCGGGATCCATCACAGTTCCCAAGGCTTCCAGAACGCTTTTCTCACTCAGTTGCATGACAATTTTCTATTTTAATTTAGATTGTGTAAAAGTAGTCTTTTTTTTTCACAACGTGTGGCGTTTGGATGTTAAATATCGTATAAATTTTCGGGGCAAGCAAAATTTAGTATCTTTGCAGTCCTTTTTTGGAGAGATGGCCGAGTGGTCGAAGGCGCACGCCTGGAAAGTGTGTAATCGTCAAAAGCGGTTCCAGGGTTCGAATCCCTGTCTCTCCGCCAGCGGTACGACGCAAAACAACGAAAAACCTCGAAAATCAAGCATTTCCGAGGTTTTTTATTTTTCCCAACGAAGCAAAAAAGCGAAGAAATCACCCCTATATCGTGGGATAAATCGTGACCTATAGCGATTTACAGGAATAGGTCACGATTTTGATTCGTTTTACCTGTTTTTCAAAGTTTTGCACTTTGTCAAGTGACCTCATACACCTAGTTTTAACCCATTAAAAAAGGAGGTTCATTATGACCAGATCAGTGATTTCGTTTTTATTCTTCATTCGGAAGAATAAAATGTTGAAAAGCGGGGAAGTCCCCATTTATCTGAGGATTACATGCAGACGGCAATCAATTGAGGTGGCGATCGGCCGCCGTATCATCCCAGAGCTGTGGAGTTCAGAGGCAAACGGCGCCAGGGGAAATACAAAAGAAGCGCGTGACATTAATGATCACATTGCCCATGTGAGGTTTCAGCTCAGAGATATAATGCAACAATTACGCGCAGAAGAAATAGAGATAACGCCTCTTAGCATAAAAAACACATGGCTTGGCATAGTGCCGGATGAAAAGACCATCCTCGGTATTTTCAAAGACCACAATGAAGCGATAAAGCTACTTGTGGGGAAGGATGTTGTTGATTCTACCAGAAAGAGGTATGAGACTGCTTTTAAGCATATCCAGGCTTTCATCCGGCATCAGTATAAAAAGGAAGACTTGCCACTTTCAAGAATTGATCATGAGTTTATCAACGGATTGGAATTTTATCTTAAGACCCAACGCAATTGCTGCCACAACACTGCCATAAAGTATGTCAAAAACTTCAAGAAAATTGTGCGCCGCGCTATTGCTAATGGCTGGATGAAGTTAGATCCCTTTGCAAACTATAAAATGTCACTCCGGAAAGTAGATCGCGGTTTTCTTACAGAGGAGGAATTGAACGCAGTGCGCACAAAAGAACTTCCAGTAGGCCGGTTGGCGCAGGTTCGGGATATTTTCCTGGTTGGCTGCATGACCGGTCTTGCTTACTCTGATTTGAAGAAGTTATGTCCTCAGAACCTCGTTAAAGGCGATGATGGCCGGCTCTGGATCCATGTCTGCCGTACAAAAACGGATAACGCCTGTCACATCCCCCTTCTCCCCATGGCAGCCCAGATAATCGACAAGTACAGTAACCACCCCTATTGTATCAGCCACAATGTACTTCTCCCGGTTTCAAGCAACCAGAAGCTAAATGCGTATTTGAAGGAAATTGCTACAGTTTGTCAAATTAACAAGGAGCTCACCACGCACATAGCCAGGCATACCTTTGCCACTACAGTGACTTTGAACAATGACATTCCCATAGAAAGTGTCTCAAAGATGCTAGGCCACAGCTCCATCAACATGACAAAAATCTATGCCCGGCTCCTGGATAAAAAGGTCAGCAGTGACATGGAAAAGCTCTTTCAAAAATACAGCGCTTGATTTTTCAGACCCCGGTTATGCCGGGGTTTCTTTTTGCATCAAAGCAAAGATTTGAAAAAGAGGGAAAACAAAGCAAGCCTTAAAAAAATAAAGGGGGTGAATTGTAAATTTGTAAAAACCTCATTATCATGCCCGGCCCCGTTAAAACACTCCAGCAAATTGCCGATGAATACGGCGTACACCGGAACACTATCCGGAAATGGATAAAACCTATCCGTCCCTATCTGCAGCTTTCTTCACGCCGAAGTTTGTTGCCCTGGCAGGTGGAACTGATTTATGATTTTCTTGAAATCCGGAAAGCGTGAATCAGTAAATCTATCGGGCGGAATTTATTGCAGACCGGAACCTTTCATCCGGCATTAATTCTCTTTTATCCTGTCTTTCAGCTAGTATAATGCAAATCTGATTGAGATATTCATATCTTGATTTTATTCTTGTAGTTTTCAGGAATATCGGTATATTTGCCCCTATTGAAACAATTTCAAGGCAGATTATATGAAGTATACATTACAAAATGCAATAACTAAACTGCTGACTTTTAGCGCTTAAATATCCCTTTTTGTCGAAGAAATCATTCGCTTTGTTATAAAATTCATAAAAACATTTGACGGAACAAGGTCTCATTATAACAATATCGTCATCAATCTGTAAATCCGTATTAATACGAATATTATGAAAAATTTGCTGGCAGTAATAGTCTTATTCTTAAATGTGACTGTAGCCATTTCACAGGATTCAATCAATTTTCCCAACCCCAAAATCTGGCTGCGCGCCGATCAGCCGGGATTGGTAAACACACAATGGCCCGATGTAAGCGGGCATGGCTACAACGCGATTGTAAATAATAATATGACGTTGCCTGATACAACACTCTTCAACTTTAATCCCAGCTTTCTATTTGACACCAATTCAAAAAGCCTGTCGATTGATTATTGTCCCCGGCGGTCATCAAAGTTGCTGGTTTTTGCCGTTTACAGGCCTTACAATTCCCGACCTGAAAGCGGAATCTGGGACCTGGCGCTGGATTCCAATATTAAGGTTCGGCTAACCACTCAGAAATTAAGGAATCTATACCGGGTGATCCAATATGATGACAGTACGGGCACATTTCCCACCATCAATCTATTGAATCAAAACTGGCGAAATAAAAACATTGATACTGCATTCAGTAAGTTGATTATCGCCGGGACGGATTCACTTTCATATACCGGAAAATTCGCCGAATTCATTTTATACGACACCTTGCTTTCTCAGGCCGATATTTTTAAACTGCACACCTATCTGGCAATTAAATATGGTGTTTCCATCGCGGAAATGAACTATGTTCAGTCGAATGATTCCACTATTTGGGATTATCAGGAAAATATCCTTTTCAAGTTCGATATTGCCGGACTTGGCAAGGACTCTTTAATTGATGTTAATCAAAAGCAAAGTGCCGGCAATGGCGGTGAGTCTCCCTTGAAAATTGCTGCGGGCGCTTTGTATGAAAACAATTCGTCCAATCCTGCCCGGATCAATCAGGGCGATTTCCTGATTTGGGGACACACAGCGGGAATGTTGGCTGACATAGACACCAGTTCTGTTGACACGACACGTATTTCAAATCTGTCAAAATGCGTCTGGCTCATGAAATCCACAGGATTGACACATGGCAGCATCCGGACGCAACTTATTCTGGATGCATCATTAATTCCCGGTGTTGACAGCATCAATCTGGTGATCAACCGCTATGGGAACAGCGATTTTACCAGGGATTCATCCCTTATCATTGCCCCGGCTGGCGCTGATAGTACGGGTCGCTATTATTTCAATGATGTTTTGTGGGATACTGACAATTCAGGAAGTGATGTTTTTACTTTCCAGGTAATGCAATCGTTTCCTTCTACGAAGGCCACCATGTCAACGAATGATTCTCAGGATGAAGATACCCAACAACCATTGGGCGGGGAAAATCTTAATTCCGGTGCGGGCAATGCTGCCTCCGGTACTGGTTTATATAATTCTACTTCGTATGTCAATTGCTCGCTGTATCCCAACCCTACGGCACACGAATATTCGATAACGATTGACATGAACACTACACTTCCGTTGATAGTCGAGATTTGTGATGAAAACGGGAAACAAATTGAGCGTTTCCGCCGGGAAGGAGCTCTTCAGTATGTTCTGAGCGGAAATATCGACAAAACCGGGTGCTACTTTGTAACCGTAAAAACCCCGCAGGAATCAAAGACTTATAAGCTGGTTGTTAATTAATAAAGAAAAGCAGAAAGCACAATAATTGAAGTATCATGAAAAGAAATCTATTTGTCACAGCTATTGCCATTGCAGCATTAAGTTCCTACATACTGGTCAACAACTACAACCATTCTAATAAATCATTGAGGTCAATGAGAATGGGAAGCGTTGATCAATTGGTAAACATGCAGGAAAGTAAAGAAAAGTCCTCGGACAATATTGTGCAAAGCACCAGTCAACAGGATGAGATGAACGATCCCAATCGCAATAAGGACATGGCCTATATTGTGATAATGCCGGAAACCAGCAATACGCTTTCCTTAGCGGGGTTTTCATTGCAGGCGATGGCTGGTTCTGTCTCGAAGAATAAAAGGATTACTGTTGCCGGATTACGTGATAGAGAACTCCCTGCGATGGGACCACATATGATAAATGCTACAGCCGGTTTCAAGGGCTATCGTTGTTCGCCTCATGGGACCATCTTCAAGAAAGACCTCGAATTGAGAGTAAAATATGATACGGCAAGTATTCCACAGGGCTATAGCCCTCAAGATATTCGCACATATTTTTATGATGAAGCATCGTCAAGCTGGGTCCAGCTTCCTTTTGATAGTATCGATTTGGTAAATTTTGAGGTAGTATCAAGCACAAACCATTTTACGGATTTTGTAAACGCAATTCTAAAAACGCCCGAAGCCCCGTTGACCGAAGCGTTCACCCCGACATCCATGAAGGATATAAAATATGCCGACCCCATGGCCGGTTATAATGTGATTGCCCCTCCCGCTGCAAATAATGAAGGAACGGCCAACATGAGCCTGCCGATTGAAATTCCCGCCGGGCGGCAGGGCATGCAGCCCCAACTAGCCATTACGTATAACAGCGAAGGTGGAAACGGATGGCTGGGCGTAGGATGGGACCTGAGTTTGCCATGTATTACCGTTGATACCCGATGGGGTGTGCCGCATTATTACAAAAATATAGAATCAGAATCCTATCTTTTGAATGGAGAGGAATTATTGCCAATGATACAGCGAGACAATTATGTGGCGCGCAGTACAACAAACGAAAAAGTTTTTATCCCCCGTGTTGAAGGGGCATTTCAAAAAATAATTCGGCACGGGAAAACCCCGTCTACTTATTGGTGGGAAGTTATTGATAAGCGGGGCGTGAAATATTACTATGGAAAGTACAAAGCAGATTTAGTCGTTAACCCAAATTGCATATTAAAAGATAGTACAGGGAATATTGCGCACTGGGCCCTGTCCGAAGTAAGGGATTTGAATGAAAACTATGTCAAATACAATTATTCTATTAATTATTTAAATGTTGCAGTAACCGCTCCTGGGTACGGTGCTATTGCATTAACACCGGCCAGTATACAATACTCGGGGAGTAACACAACAGACGGCCCTTATAGGATAGTCTTTGAAAGCGACAGCTTATTACGTACAGATCATTCTGTTTTTGCCAATTTTGGATTTCCCGTAGCAAATGATAAATTACTGAAAAGAATTAGAGTAAAATACAATAGCACAACATTACGAAGTTATATTATAAATTATCAAAACGGAGGTTTTGGCAAAAAGGTAATCTGTTTTATTGCTGACGTTACAGACTCGACTGTTATTGATGCTGTTGAAAGGGCGGGTTGTGAAATTAATATGGGAGTACACCAAGGTTGTAAAGTGCATAAGCTGGAATATTACCAGGAGATCAATTGGGGTTTCTCAAGTCCTGTAAAAATTTCTTCAGGGAGTGGTGATAGTGATCTAAAGATATTAAAGGATGTCGTCACACTATCAGGTTCTCCCTCGCTGGCAAAAAGTCTTACCACTGGATGGAGTATGGGGGGGTCATTAGATCTTGGCCTGGGGAGTAATGTTTGTAGCAAAAGCGGCTCATTGGGCGGCAATTATACATATAGCCGGTCGTCGACCAAGGATTATCTAACGCTCATGGATATTGATGGGGATGGGTTACCCGACCGTATCTTTAAGGATGGTAGTAATTTCTATTATCGAAAACTAAAACTCGCCAATAATCAATTGTTTTTTGATACCATAAATTCAACACCAATATACGGACTTCCTGGAATAGGAAAATCGAATAGCCATTCAAATACCGGAGGTGGTGAGGCGCAGATCAAAATTCTTGGAGTAGGTGTGATGGGCAGTTTGAGTTGGTCAGGTGCCGAGAATTATAATTCCGGATATTTTTCAGATGTCAATGCCGACGGATACCCTGATTATATTGATGATGAAAAAGTATACTATAATAACCTTTGGGACAAAACAAATCCTCGATTTGAACAGGAAAGCACTGATGAAATTCAATATATCCAGGGGGATACATGCAATGTCATCATTCGAAGCGGTGAGGTAAACGACTCCGTATACACTCCTCCTTCTTATCAGGATGGAGATCGCGATTATGCAAATGTATTCAAGTATAGACGAGATGCCGTCAGGGTCTGGGTGGCACCTTTCAACGGAATAATAAAAATAAAAAGTGTAGTACAATTAGTTCAGGATAATAGCACAAGTTTCTCCCAGTCACAATTGAAGGATGGCGTGGTTTGTCAAATTCAAAAAAGCAATTCAAACTACCCCATGAACAGGAAAAAGATACAGCCCAATGATTTTTCTGTATATACATGGGATACAAACTCAGTAAGTATCACTAAGGGAGACAGAATTTATTTTCGGTTGATGTCTCAGGAGGACAGACAGTACGATAATGTAAAATGGAACCCCACCATATACTACACATCTATCAACGGCATTGCAATTGACACCACTTCAGTTGATGCCGATGGAAAGAAAATTGCCTTATTCAGGCCGTCGAATGATCAACTTATTTATGACCGTGAAAAATTTATCGCCCCTTATACCGGGCATGTAAAAATAAAAGGGAACCTTAACATTAGTAGTGTAAGTGACTCTGTATTCTTCACAATAAAAATGAACAATACGGTTATTCGATCGGCTAATTTCGGTCCTAATTCAGCTATCAATTATTTTTCAAATAACGATCTGTCAATTAATGCTAATGACAGTATTATCCTTACCGCATATACAAAAACCAATATTGATTGGAATAAAATCAGTAACACTTATAAGATCTATTACTATCAGGCTGATAGCGTCACTATTGACACTACCTCTGCGTTTAATAAAATTGAGGTGCGGCCAATGATACGGTATAACATGCATCAAAATCCAAAGCAAAAATCAAAAGCCAATTCAATGACCTTGGCCAATTATTCTATTGTGCCGTTGATAACAGCTCCGGGTGTCACTACCACCCTTTTATTGACAATCAAATATGATAATAAGATTATCAACAAAAAATCCATTTCAATTGTAAATGGGGTTGTTCAGGGAAGTCCGTCAATAACAATGAGGCTATACGGGACGAAAAATGTATATTTTGATTATTACTGTGATGATATAACAAAGATAAATGGAATTACCTCAGCAAAAGTCACCGCTAACTCAGTGCAAAAAGATGCCGGACTGCATTTTTTTATTGCTGATTCCTCGTGGATTTTCGGGAACCTATATCGTGGATGGGGGCAGTTTTCATACTCATCAGGCGATACAAATACATTTATGGGTATTGTCGAAAGCAGCTTGCGTTTGAGTAACATTACACAGGATACGAATTTGATCACAATCGATACAAGTCAGATGGATAGTTTTGATAATGCCTATACCCATTTAACAAAATACGATCCTCTTCATGAAAGCTTTAACATGATGTTCCCTGATCTGGATTCAATGGTTTATCGGGATTATGCAAGACAATCATACGTCGGCAAGACAAAAATCGGCAATTCTGCAACTATTAGCGGCCTCCCTGCAGATGAAGTTGTCTATGACTGCCCGATCATTGCCAATAGCAACCCCAATATCTCCATAAAAACAATCAGAAAGAATTCAGTTGAAGAAAACTTCGCTTATTCCCTGGGCGTTAAAGCTTCAGAACTTTCGTTAAGTTACTCGCATAATAAAACCAAAACCCAGAATGTCCTGGACTATTTTGACATGAATGGGGATAGATATCCTGACATTATTGGCCTTGAAAATATTCAATTTACAACACCCCAAGGGGGGCTATGGCCATATGTTACTAATTTGTTGGACGAACAGATCGACCATTCTGTGTATGTTGGAGAAGGAGCGGCTCTTGGGGTTGTTCTTCCAAAGGAACAAAAATCAAATGTGCCAATGATGTCAGCAGGTGGCTCCTCTACAAATTCGCCTAATACTATTGCCAATGGTTGCCTTTCTGAATATACCGGGATATCCAATTCAGAATTCTCGTTGGTTGATATTAACGGTGACGGATTGCCCGACAGGGTTACTCCTGGAGGGATGGTAAAACTCAATTATGGATATAAATTCGGGAAAGATCAAAATTGGGGCCTCTCAAACCTTGATCAGACAATTGGAACCTGTATTGGAGCGAGCCTTGGAGGCGATATTATTAACTATGATGAGTATAGTTTTTCTGCCGGCATTAGCTTATCCTGGTCAAAAACCTTACATCAAGTCATTCAGATTGACGTAAACAACGATGGCTTGCCAGACCGGTTGGAGGCTGATGGGGCAACAAGTTCCATTACCATTTACATGAACAGTGGTCATGGTTTCGGTTCAGGATCTTCCTGGAGCGGGGTTGACGACTTGAATGTTATTAAATCATATATAGGATCTGTAAATATTGCTGGGAGCGGAGGTATTCCTCTTGGCGGAATTTTTAAACTCGTTATAAATATCCAGGCGAGCTTATCAGGGTCAATTAATCATACAAAACTGATGATTGTCGATTTTAATAATGATGGGTACCCTGATATTGTGACCATTGATAATGATAATAAGCTGCAGGTTTATTATAATAATCTCGGAAAAATTAATTTGCTAAAAAAGGTCACAATACCAACTACTGGTTCATATTCGCTAGGATACACACTTAGTGACTGCAGTCAGGATATGCCCGAGCGTCGTTGGCAATTGACCTCGCTGAAGATATATGACGGATTCAAGGGGGATGGGCAAGATACCACTTACCGAAAATTTGCCTATTTCGATGGATATTACAGCAGGGGCGAACGCAGCTTCTTTGGTTATGATTCAGTTGTTACTATGCATTACAATAATTTATCGGGTTCGGGAGTATGTTACCGGTCGACAATAGAAAATTTTTATAACCGCGATTTCCTTTTCAAAGGGCTTAAGTTTTATGAAGTAATTGATAGCAGTACGACCGTCAAGTATGTTGAAACAAAATACACCTGGGATATCAAGGAAATTTCCTCCGGAAGAATTGTTCCTCAAAACCAGATCACATGCTTTGGTCCTTATTACCCGGCTCTTTCCAAGGAAGATAAATATTTTTATAATGGACAAGGCAACTTTAAGATCCATACACAGAAGCAATACAGCCATGGGAAGTATGGGAATGTCGTAAATTACAACAATTACGGTGATCTTGCAGATCAAAATGATGACCTTATAGCCACTATTACTTATTCGTTTGACACAACAAAGAATCTACTTGCTATGGTGGATTCTGTTATTGTAACAGATGCAACAGGAACAGTTCTCAGAAAGAAATTTGCGGACTATGATGCAATTGGCCAACTCACAAAGCTAACATCACAAACCGGTAACGGAAATGCAGTGATTGATATCACTTATGATTCTTACGGGAACATCAGCAATATAACGTATCCTTCAAATAATAATAGTCAGAGAATGTCATATGCCTATACATACGACACTTACGTTCATACATACCCGGTAACGATTACCGATGCGCTTGGTTATTCCTCTCAGACAACCTACGATTATAAGCGAGGGTTACCAACGGTCATTACTGATATTTCAGGAAATACCACCACGTACGATTATTACTATGACGGGAAAGTGAAAACCATCACTTCGCCCAAAGAAGCGGCCTCCGGCGCTCCCTACACAATTAAATTTGAATATTCTGATGAGAGCTCAAACCGTGACACCCTTTGGGCAAAAACCTTACATCTTGATCCGGCCGATCCGCAATTCCTATCCAACTATACATCGCTTACAGTATCTGATGGATTGGGAAGGGTTGTCCAGACACATAAGAACATTGTTGAAAACGATATAGACAAATGGCTGGTTTCGGGCCGATCGCTCTATGATGCATATGGCCGGGTAATAAGTGTAACGCTGCCCTTTGCAACACTCATCAATACTTCCAATTTGTATTATACAAATTTCCCATCCACCGTTTCTACGACCAGTTATGATGTTATGGACCGGCCAAGAGTACAAACGGCTTTTGACAATACATCTGTAAAATCATCCTATGCCTTCGGTAATGATAACTTTGGAGTATTGCGGTTTAAAACCACCATCACCGATCCCAATAATATCTCTGCAGTTTCTTATTCAGACTACCGCAACCTCAAAACCAGTGTAACGAACCCCTTAAGTACAATAACGAAGTTTGTGTACAACCCACTGGGTGAGCTTGTGCAATCCACCGACCCCGAAGGAAATGTTACCACCTATACATACGACCTGATGGGGCGCACAACCGAACGCACCCACCCTGATGCAGGGACAACGACGTATACCTTTGATGCTGCAGGCAATCTATTAACAACACAAACCGAGAATCTTGCGCAACAATCCCAGGTCATTACCTATGCCTATGATTATAATCGCCTATCAACCGTGACCTATCCACAGAATCCGGAGAATAATGTTTATTATGAATACGGTGGCCCCACCGCCGGAAATCAGGCAGGCAAAGTGATTCGCATGCAGGATGCCTCAGGCACGCAAACATTCTCCTATGGAAACATGGGTGAAGTAATTCAAAACACTCACACATATGTTGTGCCCAATGGCACATACTACACCTTCCAGCTCGACTGGGAATACGATTGCTGGAATCGCCTGAAGAATCTTATTTATCCCGACGGGGAAAGCGTAGAATACAGCTATGATCATGCCGGGCAACTGACATCGATGATAGGCACGAAATCAGGATATACTTATCATTACATAGACAGTGTGAAGTATAATATGTACGGCAGCCGAACCCGGATGATATATGGGAATGGAACACGAACACTTTATAAATACAATCCTTTAAATCAAGTTCTGGAGAATCTAAAATCATACAATGCACAAGGGGGCCTGATGCAGAATATTGACTATACCTACGATAATTCAAAAAACATCACTTCGGTGGAAAATGCAGCCCCTTATTTGGGGACAGGGCTTGGCGGTGTTTATAGTTATGATTACACGTATGATGACTTGTACCGACTTTCAGGGGCGACGGGGAGTTTTAATTCATATAATAATGGCACACTAACCTTCAATACCTCAATGTCGTATTCAATGTCAGGCAACATTACCAACAAAACAATGAATGCTCAGACACTTCAGAGTGGAGGACCCGTAACAGTTGCCTATAACAGAGCTTATCAATACGGCAGCCGGCCGCATACTGTCACAAGTACCGGTGATAATTATTACACATGGGATTACAATGGTAATATGATCACGCGAACCAGTAATCCCAAGGGGAAAACCCGTTCTCTGTGCTGGGATGAAGAAAATCGTTTATCGGCTGTAAAAGACGCCGGTACAGGCATGACAACAATCCTTACAGCCTATATTTACAATGCATCGGGCGAAAGAATCTGGAAACTCTCAGGTCCGGAACAAAGCATGTTAATTAATGGCCAGACGTGGGTAAATATGGTTAACTTTGACAAAACGCTTTATGCCAGCTCCTACCTCGTCATGAACGACCAGGAATACACCAAACACTATTACATCGAAGGTGAGCGCGTGTGCAGCAAGATCGGCAGCGGGTTTGATGACGCACGAAGAACACCCT
>CAZPDS010000052.1:0-19166 GCA_964585485.1 uncultured Bacteroidales bacterium | reverse complement strand
ATGGTTCGCGTCCAGTCACCTTCCCCCGAATGGGGTAAGGCCGGGATGAGGGCTGCCGTCCGGCGCAGGAAGCGGGCGCAAGTTGATATGGTTTGCCGGGTAAAGACGCACGGCGTGCCTATCACGAGGTCCAGCCGTTAAAACAAAGCCAAATTCATCATGAGGGCTTGCCAGGTCGTAAAAAATTGCGACCTTTGCAGGCCTTTTCAAAAAACAGCGAAGGTACTGGCGGTATCTATTTAGCATCAGTCAGTTAAGTAATCAAACGTTAAAAATTTCATTATGTCATTAAAGAATCTGAGGAACATCGGCATCGCAGCCCACATTGATGCGGGAAAAACAACCGTATCGGAACGAATTTTATTTTTTACGGGTGTGAACCGTAAGATTGGTGAGGTGCATGACGGGGCGGCCACGATGGACTTCATGAAACAGGAGCAAGAACGCGGGATCACTATTGCCTCGGCGGCCATATCCTGCAATTGGAACGATATACACATCAACCTCATCGACACCCCCGGGCACGTTGACTTCACCATTGAAGTAGAACGCTCCCTGCGCGTGATCGACGGCATGGTAGCGGTTTTCTGCGCCGTTGGCGGCGTGCAGCCCCAAAGCGAAACCGTCTGGAACCAGGCCGACCGTTACCGCGTGCCCCGCATTGCTTTCATCAACAAGATGGACCGCACCGGTGCCGATTTCAACGAAGTGATACAGCAGCTCAACAAAGACCTCGACGCCAAAGCTCTTCCCTTCCATCTGCCCATGGGATCGGAAGAAAGTTTCTATGGTATCATCGACGTTGTAGAACGAAAAGCCTTCGTTTTCGACAACGAACGTCGCATTGAGCAGCCCATTCCGCAAGAATACCTGCAGGCCACGGAAGAAGCCCGCAAAGCCATCGTGGAAAAACTGGCGGAATTTGACGACGCGATGATGAACGCCTTCTTTGAAGACAAAGAAATCAGTGCGGAGGATATAAAGCGTATAGCCCGTGAAGCCACCATCAAATTGATGCTTACGCCGGTTTTGTGTGGTGCTGCGTACAAAAATAAGGGCGTACAGCTATTGCTGGATGCCGTGGCCGACTACCTGCCGTCGCCGCTGGACGCGGGAAGCGTAATTGGAACCGACATCACCGACCCGGAAAAGAACCATTCCCGCACGCCTTCAGTAAAAGAACCGCTGGCCGCGCTCGCGTTTAAAATTATCAATGACCCTTACGTTGGGCAGCAGACCTTTATCCGCATTTTTTCGGGAGAGGTCAAAGGCGGCATGCCCGTACTCAACAGCACCAAGGGCAAACCCGAGCGCATCGGCCGTATCCTGAAAATCCGCGCCCAGGAGCGCGAAGAGGTCGCATCGGCCGGTCCTGGCGACATTGTGGCCCTAATCGGCATGAAGTTTACCAAAACCGGTGACACACTTTGCGACCCTGATGCGCCCCTGCACCTGGAAAACATCCACATCCCGCCGACGGTTATCGAATTAAAGATCAACCCCCGGGTTCGAAAGGATCAGGAGAAGTTAGGTGAAGCCCTTCGTAAACTCACCAACGAAGACCCCTCCTTCAGCGTACGTTACGACGATGAAACCGAAGAGACCGTGATTGCCGGAATGGGTGAACTTCACCTGGAAATCATCATCGATCGTCTAAAAACTGAATTCAATCTTGATGTCGAAACCGGCGAGCCGGCTGTGGCATTCCGTGAAACCATTATGGCCGAAGCTCAGGCTAACCACCGTCATGTGAAGCAAACAGGCGGAAAAGGGCAGTTTGCTCACACCATACTCCGCATTGAACCCAACGACGGAAAAGGCTATGAATTTGTCGACAAGGTAAAAGGTGGAAACATTCCCAACGAATTTATCGGCTCGGTGGACAAGGGTATCCGCAAAACCATCGAAAGGGGCATCCTGGCCGGGTTCCCGATCGTTGATGTGAAAGTTGTCCTGCTCGACGGAAGCTATCACCCGGTGGATTCCTCCGACATGGCGTTCCAGACTTGTGCCTCCATGTGTTTCCGCGAAGCCTTCATGAAGGCCACGCCCACCCTGCTGGAGCCCATGATGAAGATTGAAATCAACACCCCTGATGATTACATCGGCGAAGTCTCCGGCAACCTGAATCGTCGCCGCGGCCGCATCGAAGCCATGCGCCGTTTCCGCAAAGGATCGCAAAAACTAAACGGATTTGTGCCCCTGATGGAGATGTTCGGCTACGCCACGCAATTGCGTAACATCAGCAGCGGCCGGGCCAGCTATTCCATGGAGTTCTTCAACTACACACCACTATCGAAGAGCATGCAGGAGGAAATCCTGAAAAAGCTCAAGGAAAAAGAGAAAGAAAAGAAATAAAACACGCATCCGGAGCCTCTTTCAGGCTCCGGTTTTTTTTAACTCCCGGTAACGCATCCGGCTGTCGAGTGCATCCAGCATTTCGCGCGCAAAGCCGACCGGCGGCTGATCACCCAGGTTGTCGGGCATTTCCGCTGATGCTGCTTCCTCCAGAACACGGTCCGCACACAACAGCAACTGATCTTTGTAGAACGCATCCATTTCCCGAAAGGAGAAACGGTGACGATCATGAAACTCCATCATGGATTGCACCACCAATTGCATCATATGTTCCTTGTTGCTGACACGGGGCCGCAGGTAGGAATAAACGCAGTCCACAATATAAGATGACTGCGTGCGGAAGGTATCACTCAGGGGCGATTGTTCATCATCAATGGTGATTTCATGCGGATGCTCACGCTCCCATTGTGCGTGGGCACGGGCTTCACTGGCGTCGTAAAGCGAACGCCGCACATCCATCAGATAAAAGGTGTAGAGATATATTACTTTCGGAACAAAATACATTGGGTCCTTCATCCCGTGACGGAGCAACGCAAAAAACGTTTTTCGGTGTTCCTTCTCCACTTCAAAAAGAAAATAACGCATCACCCGGCCAATCATTTTCCGCATTTTCCAGGCCGTCGCTATACCTTGTTTTGAAACCCGCGGTTTATACGTGATGTGATCCATAAAGCCTTTGGCTCTTTTGATAAAATGCTTTGGCTTGTAAATCTCATCCCAATAATCGGCAAGTCCTTCAAACAATTCCAGCCTCGTAAGTTTCTGCGGGTTGATATTCGAAAGGATGTCGAATTTGTCCATTACCGCTTCATTGTCGATCTTCACAATGCGGCCTGAACGCTTCAGATCGTACCAGAGGCGCGTTCCCGGAGGTGCCGCGAGCGGGTGACAAATATGAAAGACCACATTCGTTTCATTGATAAATCGTGCCGTATTTTCAAAGACATGACGATCATCGGAATCAGCACCGATAATCATATGGGCCAGCACCACCATTCCGTAGGACTGAATCTTTTCGATGGCCGCCGGAATGGAGTGCGTCATGTTCTGCTTTTTATTCAGGTCTTTCAGCGATTCCGGGTTGATGGATTCAATGCCAATCATCAGGTTGTAGAAATTGGCATCGGCCAGCAACTGCAACAGTTCTTCATCCTGTGCAATGGTAATATCCAACTGCGTATAAAAGCACAAGGGAAAACGGAAGGAATTGTTCAGTTCGATCATCCGGCGCAACAACTCCTTTACGTACTTGCGGTCGCCCGAAAAGTTATCGTCGGCAATAAACACGATCTCCACGCCCAGTGCTTCCAGCCGCCGGATTTCCTCCAGCACCTGTTCGATGCTTTTTGCCCGCGGCTTACGGCCGTAAACATAAATCACATCGCAAAAGCTGCAATCGTGCGGGCAACCCCGCGTAGTCTGCACGGAAACGGAGACATATTTCTTCAAATCCTCTTTGATCAATTCCCAACGGGGTGGCGGTGTGAGGGACAGATCGGGTTTCGAAAGGGTTTTGTATTCGGTTTTGTAGGACTTATTTTGAACGTCCTTCAAGAATGCCGGCCAGGTTTCTTCGGCTTCCCCGTGAAACAGGACTTCAAAGGCATGCGGCATTCCCTGGATCATTGTTTCGACGCCAATGCCGCCGGCCACGCGGAGGGCGCCGGGACAGAGTTCCTTGCAGCGCCTGGAAATTTCGATGCTGCGACGGATCTGGTTTGAAATGATGGTAATTCCGATAATGTCGAAGGTCTGTCCCTTTAAAAAATTCTCTACCGGACCACGGATGTACTCGTCATGCAGGATGACTTCGTGCTCATCGGGGGTTAAGGCCGCCACCGTAGCAATGGCATGGGGGGCAATAAAGGCATTCACGAAAAGGTAGGGTATGCCCCGTATGACCTTATTATCGATCTCATCAGGGTTTCCGGGGCTAACCAGCAGAATTTTCATAGAAGGTATTTAAGTTTAAGAAGTGCAAAGTACGTGAAATCTGCTCAGCCTTACAAGAGAAATATTGGGGAGGTGGATAATCCGCTGTACAAGGCCATCATCCCGGCCACATGCCGGGTATCGAGTGAGTGCAGTTCGCAGGTTTGGAAGCGCAGCGACACAATATTGACCGGGTTGACTGACAGCACGAGTTGGATCACATCATCTTCAAAATACCATTGGTCATTCTTTTGCTCCAGCGAAGCTACATTTTCCCCTTCTTTATGGAGTAGTATTCTGGTATCGTTCTCGTGTCGGAAATAAAATGCATGATCTTCTTTGGCAAAGCATTCCGGACTCAGACAGAGGCGCGGTTTATCCACATAGGGACGGCCCGCCGTTGGACAAAAGGTTGCACAGTTGCCGCATTCATTACAAAAATCACATAAATTAGCCACCTGAGTTTTTTGGTGAATCCGCAGACTCTCCAGTGGGCGAATGGTCACTTTCCCGGAAAGGGGATCCGGCTCCAAACTAAAAACAGGAATTTCAAGGGCCTGTTGCGAATAATAAAAATTGGCCCGATTGGGGCATACGGTAACACAAATATTACAGAGTTCATCACAGTACAGGCATCGGCTGGCCTCCTCCCGAATGCGTTGTTCGGCGGGCGTCTCCGTCACCATTGAAAAGGGTTTCGAAAAATCAAGTTTCATTTCTTGCCAGTCCAGGCCCGTCACACGCTGCGCCCGACGTATCATCAAGTCTGTAGTTGTAATCCCTTTCGGGGATGGCATAGGCCGTTGCGGTTTTTTCCCGGCCTGACGGATAATTTCCTCCGCCATTTTTCGTCCATCCGCTACCGCCCTGATGACAGATCCACCACCGTTGGCCGCATCCCCGCCAAGGAACACGCCCTGCATCGTTGTTTCATACGATAGTGTTCCGGGCTTACGTTGTTCAGCCGAAAGGAAAGGCAGATCAATTTCCTGCCCGGCCGCCGGGATAATGGCATCAGCGGTCATTTCGAAATCAGCACCTGGAATTTCCACAACGCCTGCACGTCCCGAGGCATCTGCTTCGCCGGTTTGCATTCGCCGGCAGTGCAGCACCAAGGCATCGTCCGAGGAAGCCGAAACCGAAAGAGGGGCGGCGAGTTCGATGAGCTCAATGCCATCGTTCAGGCAAGCGTCCACCTCCTCCGGATCCGCCGGCATTTGAAGGCGGGTACGGCGATACACCACCACGACCCGGGAATCCGGACCAGCTAATCGTTTCGATGTGCGGGCCACATCCATGGCCGTATTTCCGCCACCGATTATGATGATTTCTTTTCCGATCCGTGCTTGCTTTCCGCGCCGCACGTCCGATAAAAATTTGAGGGGGTCGAGGACACCAGGAAGGTCCTCGCCCGGAATCCTCAGCTTCTTTGCGCGCTGTGCACCCACGGCCAGGTAAACATAATCGTATTCACGGCGCAGGGTTTCAAACATGGCCTCATCTACCCGCTGTCCGTAGCGTATTTCAACGCCCGTGGCCACGATGTTGCTGATGTCGGTGTGCAGCGCCTGATCGTTAAGACGGAAGGCCGGGATGGCGTCTGCAATCATTCCACCGGGAATATCGCTGGCTTCAAAGACCGTCACGGCGAAACCGGCCGTTTGCAGATAATACGCCGCTGAAAGTCCGGATGGGCCGGCTCCGATTACGGCCACCTTTCCGACATCACCGTGCATCTCCGCCGTTTGCACCGAACGGGCAGACTCAGCCAGGAAGCGTTTCACCTCGCGTATGCGGAGGGGCTGATCATAATTAATGCGGGTACATTTTGAATGGCAGGTATGATCACACACCTGACCACAAACATTGGGAAAAGGATTGGTCTGCAGAATCACCGCCAGACCCTGGTCAAATTCTCCCCGTTCCGCGTGGTACATATACTGCGGAATGTGTTGATTGGTGGGACAGGTATCCGTGCAAGGCGCCGAAATGCAATCAAACCACCCCAGGGGGCGTTTGGTTTTGATATCCGGAACATGAAAGAGATCCTTACGGTACGAGGGATTGTCCATGACTTTATGAACATAGTGTTCCAGGTTTCGAACACGGGCTTCCGCGCGATCCTCCGTTCCGGCCACCGTATTCACCAAAGCGTCCGGATCGGCAGCCCCTGTGCTTTCATACATTGCGGCGATTCTCTCCATGTACTGTGCAAGGCGGCCGTAGCCACCGGGCTTCAAGAGGTCGGAGCAAACCGTGACCGGCGCCAGACCACAGGCTAAAAGATCCGCCACATTCGAATAGTCCGCGCCCCCTGAAAAGCTGATATCCAACTGACCTGCAAATTCCTTTTGCAGGCGTGCGGCAAGGGAAACACTCACTGCGTGCAGCGCCTTACCACTCATGTACATCATCTTTTCCGAAGGATTAAATACGTTGCGGTGGTTAACACTCTCGAGGGTATTGGTAAGTTTTAATCCAAAATGAACCTGCTGAACTTTCGCTGCTTCCTGCAAAGACACGATAATCCGCAGGGCATCGGGGTATTTCAGGTCATGGGCGAAGGCTTCATCGGGAACTTCAGTTTGGTAACCCAGTTGGCGGTTCAGGATGTCACGCAAGGCCGCCGGCCCCAACAGGGTTGGGTTCAGTTTTATGACCGTGTGCAGCTTTTTCTGTTCAATAAAATAAAGACCAATCTTTTCGATTTCGGCCGGGGGACAGCCGTGCATAGTGGAGAGCGTAAGGTTATCTGACAAGCAGGCCGGGATTTCCAGCTCATGGATGTCAGGATACAAGGGAGCCAGCTCTGCCTTTTTTGCGGCAATGGCCAGGGATGCATCCGCCATGCCCTCAAAAAAGTGCTGGACGTTGGGTTGAAGAATACCTTCCATGTTGTACCCGACGCTCATATTAAATATCATATCCGGTCGGCCGGGAAAACCGAGCAGGTGATGCAGTACATGAACAATCACCCAGGCGGATATGTACTCATCCAGCGATTCAGGGATTCTGAGTTCCTGCGACCACTCACAGTTATATCCTTCATCCTGCATATCGATACAGGGTTTGGAAACATCGAGTTCATCAAGGGTTTGGATAGTCTTTAGTTCAATATAACGGGCGCCGCACAGCCAGGCGGAGATAATATTTTGCGCCATCTGCGTATGCGGACCGGCGGCCACACCCAGGGGGGTACCCAGTTTGTGTTTGAAACGCAGGCTTTCAAAGGCTTGTCCTTCCTTAGGCCGAAAAAACAAGTCCGACGGTATTCCCAATATCCGCTGTTCGCTGCGAAAATCCTGCAGTATCATTTGCAGCAGCCGCACGCTGCCAATGCGTGAAAAACGATCACTCATAGTCATTAAAATTTCATGTTCACTTCAAAGGTACGAAAAACCCCCCGGATAAAATCGCGGGATATGCTTCATTAATCCGGCTCGCCGGGTCCGTGTACCGAAATGGAGTTCCGCCAGCAAGCACATTTTTCTGTATTTTTGCTAAAATTTAGTCATGTCCCCCTACCGGAAAATAGGAAGTGCTTTCATCCGCCTGTTCATCTTCTGGCTGCTTTTTTTCGCCTTCCTGCGCGCGTCGTTTCTTTTCTACGAACACAACCTGCTACAAGGCATTTCTTCGGCCGAGCTGGCGGGGGTTTTCCTGCATGCCCTTCGACTGGATGTTTCGGCGGCCTGCTGGCTAATGGTATTTCCCTGGCTGATCTGGGTATTGCAGTCGTGTTGGTCGCGCCCGGGGTTCGACAGGCTTATCCGCCTCTATGTATTACTGATCGTCATCATTTATACGGCCATTAACGTGGGCGAAATGGGTGTTTATGAGGAATGGCAAAGCAAGCTTCATTCTAAAGCCCTGGCCTACCTGTTGCATCCCTCGGAAATTGTTGGTACGGCGGGCACGGGTCGTTTTCTCATCCTAAGTCTTATTCTCGTTTTACTGGCCGGAATTTCCTTCTATCTGTACCGGACTTTTTTCAGTGTCGTAACCCATATTGTTCAACGCCGGTGGACGTTTTCGGTGATCTTCGTGCTCATCCCCCCCGCCATGTTGCTGATTGGTCTTCGGGGCGGACTGCAGGAAATCCCCGTCAATGAGAGCACCTGTTATTTTTCCCGCAAAGAAATCCTCAATCACGCCGCCACCAATTCCGGATGGAGTCTACTGCATTCTGTCATCGAAAGCCGGTCGGCCCTGAAGGGGAATCCGTTCAACACCTATCCGGAGAGCACAGCCCGTGCTTGTGTTGATCGTATCCAAAAGACGCCTTGCGACAGTACAGTACAGGTATTGACGGTGCAACGCCCCAACATCGTATTGATCCTTCTGGAAGGCTGGTCGGCCAGTGTATTGGAATCACTGGGCGGAGATCCCGGTTTTGCTCCGTTTACGGATCAACTGTGTGATTCAGGACTGCTGTTCACCCGGATATTCAATACCGGCACCCGCTCCCAGCAAGGCATTTCCGGCATTTTCAGCGGATACCCGGCCTTCCCCTATTCCACCATCACGCAGCATCCGGAAAAGTTTAAACAGCTACCCTACCTGACGAAGGTAAGCGATAGTCTGGGCTATTTCAACACTTTCACATTTGGCGGCTCGCTGACCTACGGTAATCTTCGCAGTTACCTAAGTGCCGGGCACTTCGACCTGATCCGTGAGCAGGACGACTTCCCTGCCAGCCTGCCTTCAGGCAAACTGGGCATTCACGACGAATACATGTTTCCTCAGTTTCTCAGCGACCTGGATCAGCAGCCTGAACCTTTCTTTTCATCACTATTCACCGTATCCACGCATTCCCCTTACGACCAGGATATGCCCCGGCCCATCCGCGGATACGAATACGAACTTCCTTATCTCAATGCGATTCATTACTCCGATCAATGCCTGCGCAGCTTTTTCGCTTCCGCGAAAAGCAAGCCCTGGTACCACAACACCTTGTTCATTCTGATTTCCGATCACAGCCATTCATCGTACCGGAACCTTCCTTATTTTGATCCCGAGTATAATCGCATTGTCTGCCTCTGGTACGGCAGTGTCCTTAAGCCATCCTACCGCGGAACCCGCATCGATAAAAACGGCAGCCAGTGCGATCTTCCAGCCACCCTGCTGAATCAGATGCAGGTTTCCGCTTCGGCCTTCGTCTGGAGCAAAGATTTACTGAATGCCTGCAGCCCCGACTACGCCTATTACTCCTTTGAAGTCGGTTTGGGTTGGATTCGCCCGTATGGCCACTGGATTAAAGCATCCGGCTTGCAAGACCCCCTGATGCAAAAATGCGATAATATTCCCGGGCTCCATATTGACACCCTTGCGCGGGAAGGGCAATCTTACCTGCAGGTAGTGTACGACGATTTCCTGAAACGCTGAGGTCCGGCAGCACAGCATTCAAAATTTGACTAATTTTGTAAGAAGTATGGGCTTCTTCTTTTTTTCACTTCCCGGCTCCGCCAAATTCAGATACAAGCCGCGTTTTCAGGATGAAACAACGCAAACGCGGAAGCATGCTGGCCTTACAACGGAACCACGCGCCGGCCGGGATGCGTTTTCAACAACGCTGAAAAGCCGATGGAAGCCAACGAAAAGCCTGAAGAAACAACAACAAGGCACACGCACGCTTGTGATTCTTATCGGGCTTGTGCTTTTGTTATTATGGATAATATTTCGATAGATCAATACCTATGGATATAGTACGCGTTCTTCCTGACATGGTCGCCAACCAGATCGCCGCCGGCGAGGTAATCCAGCGCCCGGCTTCGGCCGTGAAGGAGTTGCTGGAGAATGCCATCGATGCCGGGGCGGATCAGATCACCGTGGTGATCAAAGAGGCTGGCAAGACCTTGTTGCAGGTGAGCGACAACGGCTGCGGCATGACGGAAAATGACGCAAAATTGTGCTTCGAGCGTCATGCCACCAGCAAGATCCGTGAAGCTAACGACCTGTACGCCATACGTACCATGGGCTTTCGCGGAGAGGCCCTCGCCTCGATTGCCTCCATTGCCCAGGTCGAACTCCGAACCCGCCGCCGCGAAGACGAAACCGGCACCCGGATTATCATCGAGGGCACCCAGCTTAAAAGTTGCGAAGCCTGTCAGTGCGAACCCGGCACCGCCATACTGGTAAAAAATCTGTTCTTCAACGTTCCGGCCCGCCGTACCTTTCTGAAAGCGGATTCCACGGAAATGAAGTACATCATGGAAGAATTTCAGCACGTAGCCCTCGCCAGTCCGGAGGTTGCTTTTGAGCTTTTCATCAACGGCAAACAGGTTTACAAGCTCACCGCCGGCAATACCCGGCAGCGGATCATTGCGCTGTTTGGCGACACCTACGCGCAAAACCTCGTCCCGGTGGAAACCAGCACCAAGCTCGTCAACATCAGCGGATTTATCGGAAAGCCGGAAGTGGCGCGCAAGACACGCGGTGATCAGAAATTTTTTGCCAACCGGCGCTTTATCCGCCATCCCTACCTGCACCATGCGGTCATGAACGCTTTTCAGGAATTGCTGCCCGATGGCACCTTCCCGGCCTACTTCCTGTTTCTGGAAGTGGATCCCAAAACCATCGACATCAACATCCATCCCACCAAGACCGAAGTTAAATTTGAAGACGAGAAATCCCTCTACGCTATCCTGCGCTCAGCGGTAAAACAAGCCCTCGGTAAATTCAGCCTGACCCCCAGCCTGGATTTCGACATCGAGCGCAGCATGGATTTCCCCGACATCAAAGAAGGCGAAGCCATCAAGGTTCCGCAGGTAAAGGTCGACCCCTACTTCAACCCCTTTGAACCGAAAAGCAACCAGCCAAAACAAAGCGGCAGCGTCAGGATCCCGGCGCAGAAAGGACTTGATCAGTGGAGCAAGCTTTATCCCAACGAGGAAACCTTTCAACAGCCTGTCCCGGAACGTTCCGATGAGTTGTTCCCGCTGGCTACGATTCACGCATCCCTCGACAACGCACCGGAACCTGCTTTTCATTCCAAATACTTTCAGGCAAACGGCCGCTTCATCCTCACGCCAATTAAATCGGGATTGCTGATCATGAACCAGCAATACCTTCACGAGCGCATCCTGTTCGAGCGGATCATGAAAGAACAACGTTCCGAAAACCGGAGCAGCCAACAATTGCTGTTCCCGCAGACCATTAGCTTTCCGCCGGCTGACGGCCAGCTGTTCGGTTCGATCCTGCCGGAAATCTGCCACAGCGGTTTCGACATCAGCGATATCGGCGGCGGCAGTTTTATGGTAAACGGAGTTCCTGCCGACTTTGGCGACAACAACGTGCAGGCCATCCTGGAGGAACTGCTGGAAAGCATCAAGAACAACCTCAATGAGGTCGACGGCAGCAAGCGGGTGCGCGTGGCCGCCGCCCTGGCCAAACAAATGGCTGTAAAACCCGGCACCTTTCTCAGCGAAGACGAAATGCGTTCCCTCGTGGAACTCCTCTTCTCCTGCGATGTTCCCGACAAAACACCGGACGGACGGAAGACCTTCTACACGCTGAAGTACGATGAAATAGCGGATAAACTAAGGTAAGTACAATAAAGAATTAAGAAAAAAGAGTGAAAAGTGAAGAATGAACGGTTTGGCACCAGGCACCAGGCACTAAGCACTAATTTTTAAAAACGAAAACAACCATTACATGTCATACGATCAATACCGTCCTACCGGTTTCCGGCTCCTACCGCCGGTGGTAAAAAACATCCTGATCATCAGCGGACTTTTTTTTCTGGCCACGATTAGTCTGGGGAGCGCCTATCATATAGACCTGAACGACTTTCTTGGAATGCATTATTTTGCTTCCGAAAAATTCGAACCTTACCAGATCGTGACGTACATGTTCATGCACGGTGGTTTTTCGCACATCCTCTTCAACATGTTTGCCTTTTGGATGTTCGGGTATGTGTTGGAGAACGTGTGGGGATCGAAGCGGTTCCTGATTTATTTTCTGATTACCGGTATGGGTGCGGCCTTAATCCAGATGCTCGTTTTTTATTTCCAGGTCACACCGGTAATCGAAGCAGTGGACGCTTACATGATGGCACCATCGGCGGACGCCTTTAAAAGCTTCATTGAATCAGGCGACTTCCAGGTAGTCTCGTACGATATACAAAATAGTTTTAACGCCTTTACCAATCATTACAATGATCGTCTCATGGACATCGGCGTCTTACAACAGCTTGCCGATTCAAACCAGCTCCAATCCCTGGTTTTACAGAAGCAGGCGTTTAATCTTCCGCAGTTTGCTGACAGCTTGCGCGAGCAGTCACAACTGCTGAGCCTGCAGGCCGACACCCTGCGGCAGCAAAGCGATTCATTAATGTCGGCTAATGTTCGCTCCACCATTGATTTCATGACCCAGTACCGTGCGGATTACCTTAACGCACCGGTGGTGGTTGGTGCATCCGGTGCGGTATTCGGCGTGTTGCTTGCCTTTGGGATGATGTTCCCGAACACCCTTATTTACATATATTTCCTATTCCCTATCAAAGCGAAATGGTTTGTGGTCATATACGGTGCGCTGGAACTCTTTTCAGGCATATCCAACACAGCGGGTGACAATGTGGCGCATTTCGCCCATTTGGGTGGAATGTTGTTTGGGTTTATCCTGATCAAGATATGGAATAAAACCAATAAAAGAACGTTGTTCTAAACCGGAAAAAGAAAAATCATCGTGTATTATCAGCAGCATATCAACAGAAATCCCTTCGGAAACTGGAAAGATTTTTTCCGGGGCAAGGATGCCCTTTCGGTGATGGTACTTATCAACATCGCGGTTTTCGTGCTGGTGAGCTTATCCCGGCTTTTTGCCTTTTTATATCAGACGCAGAGCGCAGGGGATCCCGTACACGAACCTGTTTCACTCCTCACGCAATGGTTGGCGGTGCCCGCCTCCGTACCGACCCTGCTGCAGCGCCCCTGGACGCTGTTTTCATACATGTTTCTGCACGAAGGTTTCATGCATATCTTTTTTAATATGCTGATGCTGTATTTTGGCGGAAGGCTTTTCATGGAATACCTTGGCGGAAAAAAGCTGATCACTACCTACCTGATAGGGGGTTTATCGGGCGCTCTTTTTTATATTATCGCATTCAATATTTTTCCTGTTTTTGGCGAGCTGCTGAATGACTCCTACGCTCTGGGGGCTTCGGCGTCTGTACTGGCGATCCTTGTGGCCGTCGCCACCTTTGTTCCCGATTATACGGTAAATTTTATGTTTATCGGCCGTGTAAAAATGAAGTACATAGCGTTGGTGCTGGTACTCATGGATTTGTTAAGCATCGAACGATCGAATCCCGGTGGGCACATTGCTCATCTGGGCGGTGCATTATGGGGATTTATTTACATCATAGCCTTGAAAAAAAACTCCGATCCGGGGAAAATTTTTGCACGCGTTCGGAATTTTTTCAGAGGTATTCTTGCTCCGAGACCAAGAATGAAAGTGCACTATTCAAAGCGGCCGATGACGGATGATCAATACAGTGCAGGTAAGGTTGCAAAGCAACAGAAGATCGACGCCATCCTCGACAAGATTTCGAAATCGGGATACGACAGCCTGAGCAAAGACGAGAAGGACGCCTTGTTTAATTCATCCAAAAGAGATTAGTTACTAAACGTGCTTTGATGGCAACGAAAACGAAACGCGGAGGCTGGGGTCCATTTTTCAGAATTTCAATACTGATTCTGAATCTGCTTGCCGTTGCGGCCCTGCTCCTGGCCTATCTGGCGCCTTACGTGAGTCCGGTAAAAAATTCCCTCCTCCCCTTCTTCGGCATTGCCTATCCCTTGCTGGCCCTCGTCAATTTTTGTTTTGTTCTTGGCTGGCTGTTTATCCGTTGGAAGTACATGCTCGTTTCGCTAATTACGTTGCTGGCTGGATGGAATCACATCTCTGCTCACCTTGAATACCATGGGCAGACCGAAACGAGCGACAGTGCCATCGTCAAAGTCATGTCGTACAATGTCCGCAACTTTGACCTCTACAATTACAATAAAAACTGGAAGACCAACACGGCCCGGCGAAATCAGATATTAAGTCTGCTGCACAACACCCGGCCCGACATCATTTGTTTCCAGGAATATGTGCATGATGTCAACAACGATTTCAACACCACCGACACCCTTTGCCGCATGCTGTCGCCCGTGCATGCCGACACCGTTTTCAACCTGGTCAGCCGCAAGATCATCAAGTTCGGTCTGGCCACGTTTAGTAAATATCCCATGGTGGGTCACGGGCAGATCCATTTCAGCAACAGCCGGACAAATTTCTGTATTTACACGGATCTGCGGATCGGGGCCGATACCGTGCGGGTTTACAACGCGCACTTTGAGTCCATCCGTCTGAGCCAGAAAGACCTCGACTACACGCACGAGGCGGCTACCACGGATATGGACAAGCATAAAACGAGCGGCAAACGCATCGTATCGCAGCTCAGGGCCGCTTTCGCGGACAGGGCCTCGCAGACCGAGCTGGTAGCCGCGCACATGGCCGGGTGTCCGTACCCGATAATTCTCTGCACGGACTTAAACGACACGCCCACCTCCTACAGTTACCGGCGTTTAAAGAATGTATTGGACGACAGTTTCAGTGAGACCGGCAAGGGGTTTGGCAATACCTACACGGGCATTTTCCCGCCGCTGCGCATTGATTACATCCTGTACAGCAAGGGACTGCGTGCGGTCAATTTCAAAACGTACGACGTGAAGTATTCGGATCATTATCCGATTTCCTGCGAGTTCAGCTTATAATTGTGCACCAAGCGGATGGTCTCTATTCATAAGCCTGTGCGGCCGGTGAATCATTAAAATCGGTCGGAAGATTTTTTCCTGTCTCAATTTCTTTTGTATCTTTGCCCCCTCAATCCGGAAAGGTGGCAGAGCGGTCGAATGCGGCGGTCTCGAAAACCGTTGTCCGTCTATCGGCGGACCGGGGGTTCGAATCCCCCCCTTTCCGCCAGTACCAAAGTGCCAAAACATCTAAAATCCTGATTTCCAATCGAAGTCAGGATTTTTCGTTTTCTCCCCAACGCCAAATAATGCCAAAAAAAGCCACTTTTTAGTGGGTTTCGAGGTGGACTGATTTTTTTTTGCCCCAAATCCACCTGTAATTTTGAAAGTGGCGTCAATTGGCACTGTTTGGCACTGTTTGGCATTTTTCTGAAAGAACCTCCAATATTAATTTTAAACCCATTAAAAACGGAGGTAATTATGTCAGCAATCACAAAGGTGTCACACCTGTTCTTTATTAAAAGGACGAAACTCTTAAAAAACGGCGAAGCTCCGGTTTTCCTGCGCATCACCGTTGACAACAAACGTGAAGAACTCGGTCTGGGCCGCAGTATTGATCCTCGCTTATGGAGTGCTGAAAAAAATGGAGCCGTCGGAATATCCACAGTAGCCAAGGACATGAACTGGTATATTGAGGATATTACCTTTCGGCTTAAAAAAATCGCACAAGAGTTTTCAAAGGAAGAAAAAGAAATCACAGCCCTTACTATCAAGAAGGCTCTACTGGGCATCGATGATGATGAAATTAAAGTACTTCAGCTATTCCAAGAACACAATGAGCGAATGACGAAGCTTGTTGGCAAAGATTATACAGGCAGCACGCTTCAACGATATAAAACCTGCAAAATGCATGTCCAGGATTTTATCCGGTACAAATACCAAAAAGAAGACATTCCGGTTAAAAAGCTTGACTTTTCCTTTATGACCGATTTTCTGTTTTATCTGAAAACAATCCGGAATCAAGGGCACAATACCGCCATCCAATACATCAAAAACTTCAAGAAAATCGTACATCTTGCCATGGCCAACGGTCAACTACGAATTGATCCTTTTATCAACTTCAAAATGTCTCAAAAAAGGATTGACAAAGGTTTCCTTACGCAGGATGAACTCCAGCGGGTTTTAAATGAAGATCTGGAAATCGACCGCTTAGTCTTTGTCAGGGATTGCTTTATTTTCGGGTGTTTCACAGGTCTGGCCTACTCTGATCTTAAAACACTTGCCCCGAAAAACATTATGGTTGGTACCGATGGCAAACTCTGGATCACGATCCGGCGCAAGAAAACTGACAAGGTCTGCAATGTCCCCCTCCTACCCGCCGCGCTTCAAATACTTGAGAAATATGCAGACCACCCCTACTGCCTAAAAAGAAATGTGCTTTTGCCGGTTTTTTCAAATCAAAAACTAAACGGCTACCTCAAAGAAATCGCCACCATTTGCAAAATCAACAAAGAACTGACAAGCCACATGGCACGTCATACATTTGCCACCACTGTAACACTAAACAACGGGATCCCGATTGAAAGTGTTTCAAAAATGCTTGGACACAGCTCAATAAAAATGACTCAGAACTACGCCAGGCTTCTTGATAATAAAGTTGGACGTGACATGGATACGATTGCAGCCCGATACTGACTTATCTACTCCGATAAAAAGCCCGTCCTTATCTGGCGGGCTTTTTATTTGCATCAACTGGACAAACGATGCCAAACAATGCCAAGTAGTGCCACTGTATTGGAGCAATTATATATTCAATTTATCTTTGTAAGAAACCCCACTCGCATGCCCGGCCCCGTTAAAACCCTCCAGCAAATTGCCGACGAATACGGCGTACATCGTAATACGATCAGAAAATGGATTAAACCTATCCGGTCATACCTTCAACTTACTTCGCGCCGAAGCCTGCTGCCCTGGCAGGTTGAGTTGATTTATGATTTTTTGGATTACCCGGAATCCATGAATTGTGGCAAGTAATGATTCTGCCAAAATTCCTGTTTTAGTGCTTTCTGACTTTAGGTATTTGTAGTCTCTTTTCAGAGCTTTTAGCAGAACGGGTTTACTTGCCCGAATTAAAACACTTTTAATAAGCGCGTAGTACCTATAGCCGTTTTCTATCAGATAGAAGGGGCTTGCCTTAACTCCCTGTCAGACTAACATTCCCGTTACATTCCATTTATTTCAGAATATTCTTGCATTTATAAAGAATCTCAGTATTTTTGCGCAGTCGCAATTGAATAAATACCAATTTCGAAATCTTTATCATTAACAAAATACGAAGCAAATCATAAAACATAAAAATCCAAATAAAAAACACATGAAAATTTTTCGACTTCTTTTACTGGGAATTTTGGTTCTCTTTTCCCGGGGTTCGTTTGCACAGAACAACATTATGGATCTGAGCGTCATTCCTCTGATCCCCGATACGGTTGCTCCTGCCGGCATGGTTGACATCAGCTTTGAAATAAAAGTTCAACAGCCTCAAAATATGCAAAGCATTGTCATTCTCCTGGGTGCCCAGCAGAATGATGGCAGTATTTACACCGACTCCGTGCAAATAGTTCCGGACAATATGGGCTATGCTACCCTTTATAATAATCAAAAGTCTTCCATTGAGAATTACCAAACCCGCTGGATCCTGCGTCTTTCTGAATTACAGTGGAGCCAATATTCTTACATAACTATTTTTGGCCGCATGTCGAATGCGACAGAGACAAATCGGCTTTTTTGGCAGAAAGCCTCACAGTAAAACATTAAAATAAAAACAAAGTCAATATTGAATTATCATGAAAAGAGCAATAATATTTTTCGTTGTCACGATGGCTATTGCACTTAATGCAGGAGCCTTAACAATTTATACCGTAACAAAAACCACAGATCCGGATCCTTATGTGCATCCTTATAATTTTAATGACAGCCTCTGTGATCCCGACATGTACGGAACATTGCAATGGGCTATCAGAAAATCATTAGATACTCAGGATGAATGTCGGATCAATTTCAATATCCCCGGCAACGGGCCTTTTGCAATTAATTTGAATTATGCTCTTCCAACGATCGAAAAAAATACGGTGACGATCGATGGTTCCACACAGGTCGGATATTCACAAGGGAATCCTCAGATTTATATCGACGGGAATTACAAACAGATTACGGGGATTTATTTCAATAATCTGAAAAATTCAGTAATCAAGGGTATTGTATTTCAGCATTTCATTTCACAGGCAGTGTTAATCAATTATTGTGAATCATACCAGGTAACGGAGTGCTATTTTTTACAAAACGGATCCAGCGACTCGAAAATTGAACCTGCTGCAATAAAAGTAATTCATAGTTCTAATGGAATAATAACTGGAAATAGAATTGGCATTGATGCTTCTGGAAATGAAATAGGAAATGAAGCAATAGGTATTATTTTGACTAATGGCAGTAACAACAATATAATAGGTGGTACAACCCAGGTTATTCAAAATACAATAGCAAAAAATCATAAGATCGGGGTTTGGGTTACAAGGGATAGTCGCTTTAATAATATTACCGGCAATATATTTATTAATCAAGATGTTGCCATTTCATTGTCAGAATATGGCAACCAGAATAAGAAAGCGCCTTCCATCATGGGTTATAGCTACCCTTCTGGAGACCTAGATGGCACTTCTGATCCATTAGATATCATTGAAGTTTTTGGAAGTACAGGTAATGAAAATGCCAATGAATATATTGGCACCGTCATCGCTGATTCGAATGGGCATTGGGTGAAAGATAGTATATTTACAAATTATGATTATTTTATTGCATTATCAAGGGATATGAAGAACAATTCATCCCCGTTAAGTTTTCCATTACAAAGATGTTCACAAACTGTTTATCCTTGTTTTAATATTGTTGGATCTTCAACCATATGTTGTGGCCAGTCAATAACAATAGTGAACTGTACTCAGAATGCCCCAACCACGGGGTGGTATTATATTGGCTATTCATCAGGATATGCTATTATAGGTATTCCATGCAGTTCGTTTCCTTATGGTGCATCTTATACATTTACTCCTCCATGCGGTCAACCACTTTTTAATCCACCAG
>CAZPDS010000051.1:0-19233 GCA_964585485.1 uncultured Bacteroidales bacterium | reverse complement strand
AAATTCATCATCGCCGATACGCCCGGGCACATCCAGTACACCCGGAATATGGTTACCGGGGCTTCAACCGCCAATCTGGCCATCATCCTCATCGATGCACGCAAAGGCGTCATCGAGCAAACGCGGAGACACGCTTTTATCGCCTCACTGTTGAAAATCCCCCACCTTATTATCTGCATCAATAAAATGGATCTGGTGGACTATTCACAATCGATCTACGAAGACATACAACGCGATTTTAAAAACTTTTCCAGTAAGCTGGATGTGCACGACATCCGCTTTGTGCCCATCAGTGCGCTGAACGGTGACAATGTGGTAGAGAAATCGCTGCTCATGGACTGGTACAAAGGACAGCCCTTGCTGGACATGCTTGAAGCGGTCCACATCAGTAGTGATGAAAACATGCTGGATTGCCGATTTCCGGTGCAATATGTTATTCGTCCCTACAGCGATGATTTTCACGATTACCGGGGCTACGCAGGACGCGTGGCCGGTGGTATTTTCAAACCCGGCGACAAAGTGATGGTGCTGCCCTCGGGGCTTACCAGCACGGTGAAAGCCATTGAAACCATGGATGGACCGGTGCAGGAAGCCTTCCCGCCGATGTCGGTGACCATCCGCCTCGACGATGAAATTGACATTAGCCGGGGCGACATGCTGGTTCGCGAAAACAATATGCCCCTGATAAGTCAGGATCTCGACATCATGTTATGCTGGATGAGCGAAAAGAAACTTGTCCCGAACGGCAAATATGCCATACGGCACACGACGCGCGATGCACGCTGCGTAATCAAAGAAATCCGCTACAAAGTCGATATCAATACGCTTCACCGCACTGGAAATGACCTCAGCGTTGGGCTCAACGATATCGCCAGGGTTTCGATCCGCACGACACAGCCCTTCTTTACGGATAAATATCGCATCAACCGCAGCACCGGCAGTGTTATTCTGATTGATGAAGGGACCAACGAAACGGTGGGCGCCGGAATGATCGTTTAGTGATGCTGATGCTGGTTGCGCACGGGAATTTCCAGCAAGCTGGAAACCAGACTAACAATCAGACTGAAGGCAACCGCCCACCAGAAGCCATCCACCGTAAATCCCGGCACAATGTGGTTGACAAACATGACCAGTGCAGCATTGATCACGATCAGGAACAGACCAAAAGTGAAAATTGTGACGGGGATGGTCAGGATAACAAGTAAGGGTTTTAAAAAGGCATTCACCAATCCCAGTACCAGGGCCACCAGCAGTGAAACCCAGAACGAATCCAGGTGCACGCCCGGCAAGATCCAGGCGGTAAGATAGACCGCGATGGAACTGACCAATAATTTCAGTAAAAAGTTTTTCATCGTCAAATCATTAACCGAAGTATTGAACGCGGTGTGATTCAGGAAATCACTACCTTCGTTTGGTAAAGATACAGAAATTCATGAAACGCCTGCTCTGCTACCTGACAATTCTTCTCTTCGCTACCAGTACCGCCTGGGGTCAATTTTTCTACAGCGGGCAGGATCCGGCTTCCCATCGCTGGCAGATCATGAAAACACCGCACTTCAGCTTGCTTTTTCCCGATAGCGCGCTGCGCATTGCACAACAATTGGCAGGTGCCCTTGAACGAAATTACGAACGCGCGGCCTACAGCCTGAATGCCGCACCCCACCGAATTACCGTGGTACTTCATCCTTCCAGTGTTTTCTCCAATGCCTTTGTGGCATGGGCTCCCCGCCGGATGGAATTTGTAAGCACCCCACCTCAGGACAACTACGCACAAGACTGGATCGATCAACTGGCCCTGCATGAGTACCGGCATCTGGTACAGCTCAGCAAGCTAAATCAAGGCTTCACAAAAGTACTTTCCTGGTTTTTTGGAGAACAAATAACCGCGGGTATTATGGGCACCTTTGTGCCGTTCTGGTTTCTGGAAGGAGATGCCACCCTGACTGAGACACTGCTTAGTCAGGCAGGCCGCGGCCGTCTGCCGGCCTTCGATGCGGATTTGCGGGCACAATTGCTGGAACGCGGGCCCTATCACTACGACAAAGCAGTGTTTGGATCGTACAAAGACTTTGTCCCCGACCATTATGTGTTGGGTTATCATCTGGTCGTCATGGCCCGCCGTGATTACGGACCGGAAATTTGGCAACGGGCCCTGCACAAGGCGGGGCATATCCCTATCATGATAACCCCCTTTAACCGCGGCATTCGCATCAGCAGCGGACGATCCAAGACCGGTCTCTACAAAAAAATAATGCATCAGCTCGACAGCCTGTGGCGCACCAAAGAGCGCCAGTATGCCGAAAGCCCATATTTCACAATCAGTTCACCCAATCACCGGCACTACACCAGTTACCGGCAGCCGGTTCCTGGAAAATCCGGCGAAACGCTCGCATTCCGTTACGGGTTGGATGAAACCAGCAGGGTGGTTGAAATCCCCATTAACGGAAAAGAACGGGTGCTGTTTCATACCGGCTTCCAAAGTCTGCACTCCTTATCAGCCAACGATTCCATGGTGGTATGGGCAGAAGCCGGCTACGACCCACGCTGGGAAAACCGCAACTATTCAAACCTCTGGCGGTATGACCGTCAGCGAGGACAAAAGAAACAACTTACCCATCGCAGCCGCTTGTTTGCGCCCGCCCTAAACCCTGACGGGCGCCGCATTGTATGCGTTTCTGTTGATTTAAAAAACACCCATGCCCTTGAAATCCGGCGCAGCGACAACGGTGAACTCATCCTTCAGCAGCGCTTTCCGGAAGGGGTTCAGCTTATGACACCCACCTGGTCGGCAAGGGGCGACAGCATCCTGTGTATTCTGCTTCAGCATGACCAGAAGCACTTTTTCCTGTGCGATGAGAACCTGCAGGAGCTGCAACGAATAAAACCGGAACCGCTAACAGAGTTCAGTGATCCTTACCTGAAGGGCCCTGTAATCTTCTTCTCGTCCGGATCTGAGGGGATTGACAACATTTATCGGTATAACCTTCGCACCCGCGAACTACACCAGGTAAGCTCTGTGGCTTACGGCGCCCTGGAACCCGCGATCTGCCTAAACGAAGACCGCCTTCTTTACGCCGACTGCCATGCCCGGGGCTACGCAATCAGGACAGGGTCCACGAACCCACTGGGGCCGGCCATAAAGTCGTCCGCAGCCACCACTCAAGCCCGGCTATTTACTTCGCTGCTTTCGCAGGAAAGCCCCCTGCCCTTAAAATCCGACACACTTGTATCTTATCCCGTAAGGAGATATTATAAATTTCTGCATCTTTTCAATCCGCACAGTTGGGGACCGATTTCTGTGAATGCCGACCGGCAAAGCATCAACCCCGGCCTAACACTGATGTCGCAAAACAAGTTATCGACCCTGACCGCCACGCTGGGCTGGGAGTATATGCTGACCGAAAACCAGGATCTCTGGTTTGCTGACGTAAGTTTCAGTCAGTGGTATCCGATCTTCGATTTTCGGTACACCTTCGGACGGCGCAAGGCAGCCCATCCTGATCTTGAAAACACATATTACCACTGGCAGGAAAGCTCACTGCGAACATCCGTCCGACTGCCCATCAACCTCTCGTCAGGCCGCTGGTCGCGATGGTTGCAGTTCAGGGTTTCCAGTACCTGGTATCAAATCCTGCCCCGCACAAATTATCCGGAAGACTATTTTAGCGGGCACATGCGCACCCTGGACTACCAGCTGTATTGGAATCAGCAGACCTTGCGATCACGAAAAGACATTGAACCGCGCTGGGGTCAGATGCTGACGGCCGATTACCGCCATACCCCCTTCGACGGCATGATGCTCGGCGATATGTTCGCACTGCGGAGTACGTTGTATTTCCCCGGTATTGGCCGACATCACAATGTTTATGTTCATCTCGCTTATCAGCAAAACACCAGCAAACCTTACAAATACGCAGACCTGATCGCCTATCCCCGGGGTGTACGTGATGCGTACAACGACCGCCTGGCTTGCGTACGGATTAATTATACAGCCCCCTTGTTGTATCCGGATCTTCACCTGGGATCCGTGTTCTATCTCAAACGAATATGGATGAATGGCTTCTTCGATTACGCGGAAGGAACCTACGGTGACCTCAGGCAATACTACGCCAGTGCCGGCGCCGAGTGCTTTGCCAACGTTCATTTTTTTCGCTTCCTTGCACCCTTTGAACTGGGAATTCGGGCTTCGTGGGTTTTTAATACCCGGCAATTTATTCCAGAATTTGTGTACAGCCTCGATATTTCGGGCATCCAATAAAGGCCGGCACCTGATTTCTTTGTATTTTTACCCTGCTAAACACAAGGGGATGAAAAGCATAAAACAGTCTGGGTTACTATTCTTGATCCTGTCATTGATTATTACAATGGCCGCCTGCAAAAAAGACAACAATACCATCCGGGTAGAAGGAACCGTAAGTGACGCCACATCCGGCACCGCCCTGGAAGGGGTGAAAGTGGTGTTTTCCGGCAGCAAAATCACCGACGGTGTGTTCAACGCCGGCTATCAGGAAATAGGCACCAGCACTACGGATGCCGCTGGGTTGTTCACCTTCGACGCAGCTGAAGAACGCACCTCCGGCTATCGTTTTAACTTGTCAAAAGAGGGCTATTTTACGATATCGAAGGAAATTCCGGCCAGCGATATCGTGCCCGGCATCACCTATACACCGGCCTTCAGCATCACCCCGATTGCCTGGCTTAAAATCAGGGCCTTCAACCTGAGTCCCGCTGATTCGGGCGACATGATAACCTACGGCTTCACCACGGGCGCCATGGGCTGTTATGAATGTTGCGACAACACTGTGCACACGGAATACGGTGCCAGTGTTGACACATGGATTAAATGCCGGACCAACGGCAATTCGAGCATCACCCTCACCTGGGATGTGCTTCGCAATGGCAACACCGAATCGCACCACGCCACGATTTACTGCCCGGCTCACGATACCACAACCTATCAGATTATTTACTAGGGGGCCGGCCAGCCCTACCTCCGCCAAACTCCGACAATTTTTCTTTAGAATAAAATGTACCTTTGCGGAATGGACAGGAACGTATCCATTGGTATCATTGGAGCCGGCCGCGTTGCGGGCCAACTTAGCCGGGCTCTGCACGAGGCCGGTTACCCGATCGCCTGGGTTTGGAGCCGTACCGCGTCCTCGGCAAGTCAACTTGCCCTCAGGCTTAGCTGCAACGCCCTGAGCTTACCGCAAACAAACCTTCCGCCGGCCGATCTTATTATCCTAAGTATCCCCGACGATGCCGTGGCTAACACCGCAGCGCGACTTACTCTTGACGATCCCCTCACCCCCATCGTTCACACCAGCGGCACCCTGGATGCGGATAGTCTTAATCCACATCAACATCGCGGCATTTTCTACCCCATGCAAACGTTTTCTGAAAACCGGAATGTGTCTTTCCGCAACATCCCCTTGTGTATTGAAGCCAATGAACCGGACCTGTTAAATACCCTGGAGGCCATAGCCCGCGCGTTGTCCTCAACACCTGTTCTTACCCACGGGCAGCAACGATCCATTCTGCATATTGCGGCCGTGTTTTCCTGTAATTTTAGCAATTACCTGTTTTCTGTTGCTGAAGACATTTTAGATAACAATGGCTTGTCGTTCGAAATGATGCACCCTTTGATGCAGGAGACGGTGCGCAAAGCATGTGAATTCAAACCCTCCAGTGTGCAGACCGGACCCGCCAGCCGGGGCGATCGCACAATACTTGAAAAACATCTGCGCTGGCTTGAGGGAAAACCGGAGTATCATGAAGTATATGCCCTACTAAGCGAACTCATCAGGAAAAAACATGCAGGAAATGAAGAACTATAAAGAAAAACTTAAACACATCACCACCCTGATCTTCGACTACGACGGCGTTTTGTCGGACGGAACGGTATTGATTCTGAGCAATGGAGATCAACTGCGCTCGGGACATGTCCGCGACGGTTATGCGATCCATCATGCGCTCAAGCACAATATCCGTATCGCGATCATCTCCGGAGGCTATTCTGAGTCGATGGAAGTTCGCTGCCGCGCCTTGGGCATTACCGATGCTTTTTTGGGCGTCAGCGATAAATCAGCCACCTTCCATAACTATCTGAATGACCACAAACTTGTTCCCGAAGAAATATTATACATGGGCGACGACATCCCTGATTATCCTGTCATGAAACAATGCGGGCTGGCCGTTTGTCCGGCCGACGCCGCCGAAGAGATCAAATCAATCGCTGCCTACATCTCCCCATTTAAAGGAGGTCAGGGCTGCGTAAGGGATATTATTGAACAATTCATGAAAGTTCAGGATAAATGGATGGGGCCGGATGCCCATATCTGGTAATTTCAGAGGAATTATAATCAACAAAAAATGAAAAATATCTTTTCGAAAATCACCCTCCTCAGTCGTCTGATCCGCCTGCCCAACCTGATTATTCTGGCGTTGTGCATGTATTTTGTCCGTTACTTTATTTTTTTACCCATCTACGCCAGTCGCGCCATGGAACTGCACCTGGGCGACACCGGATTTGCCCTGTTGGTCCTGTCGGTATTGTTGGTAGCTGCCGGCGGCTATGTATTGAATGACATCTTCGATGTTCGCGCCGATCAGGCCAACCGCCCTGAAAAGGCAGTGCTTCCGGAACACGTCTCCATCAAAACAGCCAATGCCCTTTACTACACCTTAAGCATAGCAGGATGTATGCTGGGGATCTACGTTGCCTTTCACATCGGCGCCCTCAAGCTCGGCTTTATTCACCTCATGAGTGTTGCCGTGCTCTACTATTACTCCCTCAAATACAAACGCATCGCTTTCGCGGGAAATATCACCGTGGCGCTGATGTCAGCACTCGTCATTATCATCGTTTGGTTGTTTGAGTTTTTTGCCATCAAAAACGATGCGCTGGCTTTTGCAGAAATGGTGGGCTATTTCAGGACCCTGAACATTCTGGTACTGATCTATGCTTTCTTCGCATTTTTATCCAACCTGATACGGGAAATGGTGAAGGATATCGAAGACATCGAGGGCGACCGTGTCGCAGGGTGTCGCACGATCCCGATACGATACGGCGAAACCACCGCCAGACGCATCATTGTGGCCGCTTCCGTGGTCATGCTGGCTTTTCTCGGATTCGTCGCCTGGAAGTATTTTGCCTGGGATTACCACCCTGCCGCCTGGTTTATGTCCATTGTACTGGGTAGTATGTGGATATACTGCATTACCGCCCTCCTCCGGGCTAAGGAAAAAGCTGATTACCATAATCTGAGTACAAGCCTGAAGATCTTTATCATCGCCGGAATTCTATCCATGCAACTCCTCTATTTTAATTTCTGATGTCACTGGATACCATCAATAAACACCACATTATTCTGGCCTCGGGCTCGCCCCGTCGCCAATACCTGCTGAAGGAAATCGGCGTAGAGTTCGACGTCATGGTACCGGACGTTGAGGAACATTGGCCCGATCATCTCAAACGCGCGCAAATTCCGCTTTTTCTTTGCGAACTTAAAGCCGGAGCCTTCCCTTCAAAAGTATTGCAGAACGACAGCATTCTGATTACGGCCGACACCATCGTACTGCACGATGGGGACGTGGTTGGAAAACCCATTGACCGCGCTGATGCCATCCGGATATTGAAGAAACTTTCAGGAGGTAAACACGAAGTCATTACCGGTGTTTGCCTGCGCACACAAAAATTCCGACAGAGCTTCTCGGTTGAATCCGAAGTTTGGTTCCGGCCTTTTGAAGAAGATGAGATTGCCTGGTATATCGACACCTACAAACCTTACGACAAGGCGGGTGCCTACGGCATCCAGGAATGGATCGGCTATGTCGGCATCGAGCGCATTCATGGCTCCTTTTATAATGTGATGGGATTGCCCACACAGCGCCTGTATCAGGAGTTGCTGAAACTAATCAGCCGGATGTAAATCGGTCTACAGTTCCCGGATCATTTTCAGGTAGGTCGCCAGGCCCGCAGCAAAATCGTCCTGCAAGCGAAAGCGAATATCATGCGTGAGGTAATGGTGAAGATCGATGCCTGCCGGGAACGACCGGGTACTTTCCAAAATCGCCTCATCAATGTGTTGCGCCCCATACATCAGCGCTTCCGTAAGTTTTTTCAGCGCCGGTGCCGGTGCCGTTGTGGCCGAAACCCAAACAGCAAAAACAAAAGGCAAGCCGGTCATCTGTTTCCATTCCGTGGCAAGGTCCCAGTGATAAGGATATTCATTTCTTAGCGCGAAGGCTTTATCGCCGATGGCCAGCAGGCTTTCAGCGGCGCTGCCCGCACGAATGGCCGCCTGATCTACCCACTCGGGATGTATGCCCCAATGATGCCGGGCCAGCAAGCGAATTAATAAGACGGACGTCCGCGAATCCTGATCCAACCATATCCGGGTAATCTGCTTCATGGGCACACGACTGAAGAGCATCACGGAATTCACAACCCCATCGGCCCCGATGCCATACGGGAGTTTCACATACCGGTCTGATATCAACGGCCAGACACCCGCCGGAGCAAGTCCAAAGGTAACCTCGCCGGCAACAATCTTGCGCGCACATTCCGAGGGAACATCCAGGCTCAGGCTCATCTCCTCAGGCCCCAGTTTTTGTTGCAGCCCATAAACAAAGGGCAGCGTATTAAGATAGGATACAGCGGTGATACGGGGTTTCTGCATAGAACAAAAGTACAAAATCCCCAACATCACAAGCAATCCTTCCTTCATAGCAAAAACAATAAAAAGCCAACCATTTTAGAGTTCCTCCGTATAAACGGAAATTACGAACCAATTTTGTTATCGCTCCATGGATCAAATCCTGAATCAAATACCACCCCAGCTGATTTCGTTCGTGCTGGTTGCCCTGTTTAGTCTGGTAATCGGACTGTCTCAACGCAAGGTACATCCCGTTAACGACGATTCGCGCCTTTTCGGCACCGATCGTACGTTCACCTTCATCGGTATTCTGGGCTATATTCTGTATGTCTCCGCACCGCAGCAGTTATGGCTATTTGCCGGTGGCGGGTTGCTGCTGGGAGCCTTTATTGGCATCAACTATTATTTCAAAATTCAGCGTTTTGGTGATTTTGGGATGACCACCATCTTAATCGCCCTGATCACTTACTGCCTGGCCCCCCTGGTCATCACCCAGGAAGCCTGGCTTTACCTTCTTGTGGTTGTGGTGGTATTAATCTTTACCGAAATGAAGGAAACCTTCTCTTCCTTCAGCAACCGCTTCGAGAAAGAAGAATTCATTACCCTGGCCAAGTTTCTCATCATCGCCGGCATTATCCTGCCCATCGTCCCCGACCAGCCCTTTGCGGATTTCATCAGCCTCACCCCCTACCGGATTTGGCTCGCCGTGGTAGTGATTTCATCCATATCTTATCTTAGCTATTTGTTGAAAAAGTTTGTTTTTCACACCAGTGGGGTTCTTTTTTCAGGGATCCTTGGAGGCTTGTATAGTTCAACGGCGACCACCTTCATCCTGGCCCGGAAAAGCAAGGATCACCCCGGCCAGAAAAATCAATATGCCGCTGGAATACTACTGGCTACGGCCATGATGTACCTTCGCATTCTGATCCTCATTTTCATCTTCAATCTTGCATTATTTAAGACCTCCTGGTGGATTTTTCTTCTCCTGTTTGGCATTACGTTAGTTGTGGCGGTGGGCATCCTGCTATTTCGAAAAAAAGGCAGTATCCATTCCGAAGTTGAAGGCTATAAAGACAAAAACCCGCTTGAGTTCAGGGTTGCCCTCATTTTTACCATTTTATACGTAAGTTTCACATTCATCACCTGGTTTACCATTACCAACTTCGGTGAAATGGGATTAAACGTACTCTCCTTGCTGGTAGGTGTAACAGATATCGATCCGTTCCTGCTGAACCTTTTTCAGGGTAAATTCGCTGTCAGCACCAATGCGGTTCTCGCGGCTACCCTGCAGGCCATTATCAGCAACAACCTGCTTAAAATGATCTACGGCCTATCGTTCGGCGGTAAGCAGCTGCACAAATCACTGCTCGTTGGATTTTTAACGGTAACGGCCGTGAATATCCTGTTGCTGATCCTCATCTTGTAAAGGATTTGCCGGCTTTTGCTTACTTTTGCAGAAATTTTCAAATGAACAAAAAAAAGCTACTCGCTTATGCGGCGCTGGTATTCTCCATGATCTTCTGGGGACTATCTTTTATTGGCAGCAAGATGGTTTTTGAATATCTTTCGCCGGTGGCCACTATATTTTTTCGGCTCATCATAGCTTCGGTTTTCCTCATCTTGCTTTCGCTGATGCTCGGAAAGTTGCAGAAGCCGAAGCGTCGCGATTTGCCCTGGTTTTTTGCACTCACATTTTTCGAGCCCTTCCTGTATTTTTTGGGAGAAGGGTACGGACTCTTGTACACAGCCCCCACCACCGCCTCCATTATTGTCTCAACCATTCCATTGTTTGTCCCCTCTTCGATGTATATCCTTGCGAAAGAAAAAATCAACCAGGGCACGTACTTCGGCATACTGGTCAGCTTTGTCGGCGTGATACTGGTTGTACTAAAGGGTGATTTTAGTTTTGCCTCTGAACCGAAAGGCATTCTTTTTCTGATGGTAGCGGTTTTCAGCGTAATGGGTTACAGTTACATCTTACAACGTTTATCGAAAACCTACAATGCCTTCACCATCATATCCACGCAAAACACCATTGGGATTTTCTATTTTCTTCCGCTGTTTCTATTGTTCGATGCGCAAAATATGCCATCGGTTCAGTGGGACGCCGGTTTGTTGATTCCCTTAGTAATATTGGGCATCTTCTGCTCTGCCGTAGCGTTTTACCTGTTCACCGTGGGCATCCAATACATTGGTGTAACAAAAGCTACTATTTTCACTTACGTGATTCCCGTGATCACGGCCATCGCTTCCTACTTCATAATGCAGGAATTCTTCAGCACCCGAAAGATTATCGGTGTTGGGGTAACCATTGCCGGCTTATTGATTTCGCAGATAAAATGGCAGGGGTTGCTGCAGCGATTTCGTGCTTAGCTATTGCGGGAACGTTGCCGGCGGGGCATAGGCCGGATTGGTAATCAACTCATAGTCGGTGAGGGTCAGCAAAAAGGCTTTCAGATCGGCCTTTTCCTGCGGGAGTAATTGGGCGCCCCGGTCGGCCAGTTTGTGCATAAGCGGGCTAACTGAATAGGATGGCACCAAACCGCTGCTGTAAAACTCTATAACCTCATCAAGGGTTGCGAAACGGCCATCGTGCATATAAGGTCCGGTAAGTTCGATATTACGCAACGAAGGGGCGCGGTAGGCTCCGCGGTCCATGGGGTCACCGGTCACCGCAAAACGGTCGCGTGTGTCGGTAAAGACGGAGTCTTTCCCGTTGTTGTAATAGAGGTTTGATGTAAACAAGGGATTTCCGTCGCCGCCGTGACAATGGAAACAGTCAGCCCCTTCTTCGGTCATAAAGAGCACATAGCCCCGCAGCTCCGATGTTGACAATTGCACCTGACCGCGCAGGTAGGCATCAAATTTTGAATTATAGGAAACGATAGAGCGAATGAATTGGGCGACCGCTTTGGACATGCGCAAAAAAGTGATCTCCTCATCTCCGAATGCTTTCTTAAACAGGGGCCGGTACCCCGGGATGCCGGCAATCATGGCTTTCGCACGGTTTGTGTCGCTCTTCATCTCATGCGGAGCGTATACGCCCATCCAGCAAAGCGATTCAATATTCTGCCGGAAGGCATTCGGATTCTCCGGATATATAGATCCATTCCAGAGATAGCCATTCGAATTCCACACCAGGTTCACCAGGGGCATCATGACATGGGGTGTTGGAATTCCGGTAACCCCATGGGTAAACCCACCGGTATATTCCGGATGGTTAATGCCGCATTCGAAGGCATTTTCCTGAAGGTGACAGGTTCCGCACGTCATCATGGAGTCGGGATCATTGCGGCCACAGAAACGACCGTCATAGAAGAGATAACGCCCCAACTCAACGCCCTCATTGGTCATAGGATTGTCGGCCGGAATGTTCATGATACTGGGGAAGCCGGGCGGAACAGGAATGGAATAAGCCGTGGGCCGGTATTCCGTAACTTCAGGGAGAACGGGCTCATCGCGTTTGCAGGAGCTAAGCAGGCTGGCGAGAAGGACCAGCAAGAGCACTACTGTATGTAAGGCCGGAGTTGCTAAACGATTCATAAATGGATGATTACCTACAAAGATACGAAATGTCGGCATTTGCCGGGAGGGCTGCAACAAAAAAGGGCTGCCTAAGCAGCCCTTTTGCAGGTTTATCGCCTTTACCTTAGTTTAAGGTAAATTTGATCGGCATGTTAAACTGAACGCGCACAGGCTTACCGCTTTGTTTACCGGCATTCCACGGGGGCATCATTTTAACCACACGGATAGCTTCTTCATCGCAACCGCCACCGATACCGCGTAACACTTTAACATCAGCAACACGGCCGCGTTCATCGATTACGAACGTAACATATACGGTTCCCTGGATTCCGCTTTCCTTCGCCATCTGGGGGTACTTGATGTTTTCGGTAAGAAATCTTACGCGACTTGCATCATCGCCCGGGAAGCTTGGCATTTCTTCAACAACCGTAAATACAGGGGTTGCAATAACCTCTTCAATAATATCATCACTGCCATCGTCTTCAACTACCACATCTTCGGTTGAAACATTCACGTTGACCGTAGATTGGTTCAGGTCGTCCTGGCTGATTTCAACAACTTCCGTGGTATCCATAGTAACAACGGGGGCCGTAAATTTCGCCTTCTGTTCCATCACCTGTTCGGGTGGTGGTGGCGGAGGCGGGGGTGCATCTTCTTTTTTGTTTGTGGCCATGTCCATCATTTCGGACGTAACCGTAGTTTCCTCACCGGCCGTAGCCGTCTGCTTCCAGATAAAGAAAGGAATCAGCACTACCGCCAGCATAATGACAATCGCAAAAAGCATCGAACGGTTCACAAACCGTCGGTAAGCTCTACGTAAAGCGTACGCCCCGTATTCCTTATTGCGGTTGGAGAAAACAATCTCGTCGAGCTGGTCGACATAAAAAGGACTTGATTTTTCTGCCATAGTTCAGGAATTTTTATTATTTGGGCGCCGTTTTTAAATACTCAAGATCTTCCGGAGACGGATCGATGACGGCATAACTACCGATGTTACAAATAGCCATTTCGTCAATGATGTCAACGAGATTACGATACTTGGCATCCTCAACAGCTTTAATCAGAATCGTTGGCGATTTTTTAACGTGTTTCTTTTTTATCTCCTTAATTCTGACCGCTAAGGTGTCGTCGGGCATTACCAATTCACCCTTTTTCACTTTGGTTTTGAGCTCCGTGATTTCCTTTATCGCGATTTCGTTTTTCTCCAGTAAGAATTTACGAATGCCGTCTGCCCCATAGGAAGTTTTCTTCCATTTGGCAAAGACCGGCGTGCCGCCATCTTTCTCGGCATCCGAATGCAGGTACCAGTAAAGCCGATCCTCAGACCCCAACAGTACAGAATATGTACGATGGGCATCAACCTTCACCCCTTCCTCTTTATCCTTCGTATCATCTTTCTCGGGCATGGTGATTTCCATTACCTTCGGTTTTGAAAATGCGGTGGTAAGCATGAAGAAGGTAATCAAAAGGCACATGAGGTCGACCATAGGGGTCATGTCAACACCGGCTCCCATTTTACGGGGTTGGCGGCGTTTTCCGGATTTTTTTCCGGACCCTCCGGTTTCAATTATTTCTGCCATAATTTTTCAATATTTAATATCACCATTCTTTACTTCGCTGATTCTTCGTCTTCCAGTTCTTCTTTCTGCAGGTTGGTTACGAGGTTGAATTTCTGAACCTTGTTTTCCTGCATGATATCCATTACACGTTTCACCGTTTTGTAATCAGCCTCGGCGTCGCCACGGATAGCCACTTCAGCGGTCGGGTTCAGCACACGTGCCAAACGAACCCAAAGCCCAAGCTGATTGTCAGCCGTATCGAGCGGAATACCGACCATGAACTCTGTCCGTTTCTTCGAATCGGTGGTGTTCAACCATTTCTTCAGCATGTTAAAGGGCATGCCAAAGGAGGAACCGGTTTCGAATAAGATAAGCTCTTCTTCAGTGAACGTGATCTGCTCCTGTTCGCCAATCTGCTTTAGCAGTTCATAGCGATAGCGGCTACTGGTATCGGCGATTTCCTTACCCTTATCATCGAAGGTTGTTCCGCTATTGGACATATCGAAAAAGACCTTGGAATCTTTGGTAATGGCAACCGTTATCAGGTTTTTATCAGGGGCTTGCTTTTCCGAGATCGACGAGGGTGTGTCGATCACAGCGGCTTCCTGAGGTCTGAAAGAACTGGTGAGCATGAAGAACGTCAGCAGAAGCGAGAATAAGTCCACCATCGGTGTCATATCCACATGCGGGGACTGTCGTTTTAAACTAATTTTTGCCATATGCTCAATTTGTTAAATGCTCACGCATGAATGAATTACTTAGTGGTAGAAGCAAAGGTCTGAACCAGGCTGAAACCGGCCTCATCGATCTTGAAGGTCATGCGGTCGATCTTGTTGCTGAAGTAGTTGTAGAAAATAATAGCCAGGGCCGAACCAGCAATACCAAAAGCGGTATTAACAAGCGCTTCCGAAATACCAGTAGCCAGCGCGAGTGCATCGGGGGAACCGGCCGTAGCCAGAGCGGCGAAAGCACGGATCATACCGAGTACAGTACCAAACAGACCGACGAGTACGCTCACCGAAGCCAGGGTGGAAAGGATGACCAGATTCTTGGAGAGCATCGGCAGTTCCAGCGCGGTGCTTTCTTCAAAATCTTTTTGCAGGGCTAATACTTTCTGATCTTTATCAAGAACATTGTCCTGTTTGAGCTCTTTGTACTTGGTAAGGCCAGCACGCATTACATTAGCCACGGAACCTTTTTGTTTATCACAAAGGGTCAGCGCTTCGTCAATTTTATTAGCATTCAGGTTGTTCTGGATGTTTTTCACAAACGTATCGATACGGCCTTTTCCTTTAGCGCGAGCCAGCATGATATAGCGTTCGAAAACAAAAATAACAACAACCAGTAACATGGTCATAAGCACAGGCACAACGTATCCGCCTTTGTAAAGCATAGCGAGGTAGTTACCAGGCAGGGGGGATCCATCCGGATTGCCACCTTCAAAGTTTGCAGGATTTCCCATCACCAGATAGAAAATTAAAAGGGCTACGATCAATGCAACCACGATGGCGAAAGATGCAAAAACCGACGAAATAGCTTTAAAAAAGCTACCACTCTGTTCGTTTTTCTTACTCATGTTTCAAAAGATTTAAAATTAAACGTTATTTGATTTACCTTGATTTCAGGTTTGGGCAACAAATATAGATTTTTTTTCGAACAACGAAGGGAATGTTGAGCAAAAATCCACTGCCCGAAACAAAAATATTGAATCCCATGCGCCCAGCAATGAAGTGTTCAGTTTGCGGTTTGATTAGATCAGGGAAGGGAATAAAAACGCCCCGGTTGGGAAAACCGGGGCGTCTGATTTTTGAGCCGGCAGGAAATTACTCAGGGCAATACTTGGTGTAACTTTCCAGCAAATCTTTAAATTTTGGAACATCGGCTCCGAATTTACCCTCGGGATCGGTAAAAAGGATGTGCTTTACATACAATTTCGCGTTACAGTAGTCTTTTTTCTGGAGGTAGTCATACTGCAGAAAATCATAAGCTTCAATGAGTTCTTTGGCATTCTTCACCGAATCAACGTTCGCGTACTTGATAAAATTCAGGTAATGTGGATTAGCCAGGCCTTTGGATCCGTCAATATCGAACTGGTAGTTGCAACGGGCTCTCCAAATAAAGGCTTTCCCCTGCATGTATTCGGGTCTGGACCAGGAAATTTCGGCAAAGGTGGTATCGGCGTTTCGCCAATCTGCCTCCAGATTCGAACTGGCTGCCACGGTATAGTAGATAATGCCCATGCGGTACCAGTCTGAGGTGCCCATTTTCCCAGCTTCCTTTTTCTTGTTGTACCACTCGATGGCCAGGTCATTTCGCTTCATGCCTTTGTACTCTTCCGCAATATTGGTGTACAGATCATAGTTTTCCGGATTTTTTTCCAGGGCGATTATAAACTGCTCAATAGCCAGGGAATCCTTACCGTTCTTTCCGAGGATGTTACCATAGTATACATAGTCAGAATTGATAATCTTTTCCGGCTGGGCATTGGCGAAGAAGACCTCCATATATTCCAGTGCCTTGGGATAGTTCTTCGTGTCGTAATAGCAATAGGCCAGGGCGCGGTTAATGTCGTTGCGCGACGGATCGGCCTGTTTGATTTCCTGTGCCACAGCAATAGCCGTGCTGTAGTCTTTGAGCTCCAGCAGCACCGACAGGTATTTGATCTTTGCACTTACAGTTGGGGAAATCTGCAGATATTTTTCAAAATATTCCTTGGCCTTGACAGGCTGGTTGGCCTTGATATAGATAGCGCCCAGTTCAACGTAGGCCGGAGCAAAGTTCGGGTCGATTTCAATGGCCTCGTTGTAGGAAGCAATGGCGTCGTTCCAGTTGCGGGCACGCACCCAAAGTTTCCCAACGCGGAGTTTGGCCGCCGGGGAATTGGGGTTCAGTTCCTGGGCTTTGTTATACTGAGCTTTGGCCAGAGAACCTTCGTTGTTGATCATGTGCACATCGCCCCAGATCAGGAAAATTTCAGGGTTTTTAGGATCCAGCTCAGCGGCTTTTTGCGCAAGTTCCAGGGCCTTTGCCACCGATTTAACCTGCGACTGTATCATGGCTTCGGCCGCCTTTGCGTAGGTCAGCGCCTGCTTTTCGGTGCTCACCGTTGAGGTTTTGTTGATCTTGCTGGGCAGCTTACTAAAAGCGACCTGCAGATATCGGAAGGCGGCGGTATCCTTGTTGAGCAGGGCTACTTTGGCCAGACCCACGTAGCATAGCGGGTTTTCGGGGTCGACTTCGGTACCTTTTATAAAGGCGGCTTTCGCCGGAATGGAAACCTCAGCAAGGGCCACGGCAATGGTGTCGGCAAAAAAGGACTGGATGAAGTTTTCACCGTAATAGAAATAATTGTCACCGTTGGTTGGTTCAGCAGCAATCAGCTTCTCATAGGCTGCTTTAGCAACATCGAATTGTTCACCCTGGGTTAATTTAATGGTCGAAGCAAGATCCTGGGCACTCAGGGTGCTGGAAACCATGACCAGTGCGGCGATCACCAGGCTTTTTCCTGCTTTTTTCATAAAGTTAAACATGTTAATCCTCCTGTTTTCTGATTATTAGACTTACGTTATTTTTTCACTTGAACGAGACGGACCGGCATGGTGGCGGGCACAAGTCCGGATTTTAACACCACCCGCTGCCCTTTCTCGCCGGCCACAAAGGAAGCAAAACCCGAGCCAAGACCGGAAAAGGTTTCGCAATTAATCACATAGACTTCGCGGATAAACGGATAGGTGCCATCGGCGAGGTAGGCCTGGAAGGGCTTCAGCCACGGACCTTCATCTTCTTTATCGTAATCGGCGCCGACGCCCACCACTTTTACGGATCTTCTAAAATTCCGCGAGACGGTATCATCTTTATCGGTAATCCAGTTTACACTGATGATGCCCAGTGCACCCTTGTTTTCCTTAACATAATTGATAACTTCTTCGTTTGAGTTCACGGCCATGCAATTGGCGGGAAAATCACCGGTGATGTTATAGGTTTCCCGGAAAAAACGCGGGTTACCCGAAGCATTGTTGTCGAAAATCACGAAAAGGCTGTCGCCGGAATTCTTCGGATCCAGTTGCTTCCAGGTTTTCAGTTTCCCGCGGAAAATGTCGCCCACCTGGGCATACGACAAGGTGGAATCCTGATTTTCGCGGTTGACAATCAGCGCAACGCCATCGTAGGCAATTTTGGTGGTTTTGGGGACGATCTTTTTGGAGGTCAGATAAGCCACCTCCTTTTCGTTCAGTTGGCGGTTGGTGATAACACAGCGGACGGAATCGTCGAGAATTTTTTGGATAATGGTGGCTTCCGGGCCAAACTCCGCATTGATTACCGCATAGTGGTAGATGGACTCGAAAAGATCGATTTGCGATTCAATCATCAGTTGGTAGGACTCATCCACGCCGATTTTGATGTTGCCGGCGGTCGGTGATTCCTTGACATTGGTTTGTCCAATGCAGGAGGCAAGAAATAAAAAAGCCAGCAGGACATACCCGCGGCGAAGGATGGTTTTCATTGTTCCGGATTTTTAATTTTGTAATACACCCGCACAAAGCGGAAAATGCCGTAGAGGATCATAACCGTACCAAAGATCAGCCTGAAGTTCAGGGGCACATAATCGAAGGTATGGGTTACCATGATAAAGATCCCCATACCGAGGTAAACCAGCACCATAAAGAGGCTGAAGATACTCATAAAATCGAATTTCCACGGTTTTCCCATACTGTTTTTCGTTGGCCGGATGTACCGATGCGAAGGCCGGAGCGGTTTCGCGGGGAAACATCTCCGGATTCTTCATCCGGGACTTGCGCAGGCAAGTTTTGGATGCGGTGTAATCATCATCAATGAACCTTGCAAAGATAATAAAGGTAATGAAACTGCAATTTTTTTTCGATGATTCCTGTCACCCTTTTCTTCGCCTTCGTCCACCAGCAAATTGTTCTAATGTACGCTCCGGCGTCCTGTTACCGCTGTCAGGCCCGATTGAAATCAGCACCTCCGGCTCCATTCCGCTTTGAGACGAAAATACATCAACGGGTGGGTAAATCCAAAGAAAACAAGTTTAAGGCCGGGAAAAGAAAGTTAAGGGCGATTTTTGAAGGCAGTGGGCGTTTGCGGGCAGTTTGCCATTTACGGTACTCATAGAGACGCATTCCATGCGTCTGTACAATATCTGCCTTCAATTCCTGGAGACGCACGCCGTGCGTCTTTACGGCAGCGGCCGGCACGCCGCATCCTGCGCCGGAAGGAAGACTGTTTTAGCATCCATCCGAAAGCGTGAGGATTTATTTTTCAGGTTCATTAGGTTTATTAAGTAAAATGGTTCGTTGCAATCGCACGTAGTATCTAAATCAACTTAATATAACTTAATATCCCCTATCAGCCGAATGGCATGAAATCTTCAACAATCCGGCTTGATCCCTGTAAACTTCGTTTACGCTCCTTCGTAAAACAAAAAATCCCGCTTTCGCGGGACCATTTCGTTGGCTTGCGGAGAGACAGGG
>CAZPDS010000050.1:0-20210 GCA_964585485.1 uncultured Bacteroidales bacterium | reverse complement strand
CACCGTTGGCGGTGAGGGTTGAGGCCGCTCCGTTACAAACGGTAGCTGGCAGTGCGCTGGCGGTAACTACGATGGAGGAATTCACCGTGACGGTAGTGGTGGCTGAAGCAGTACATCCATTGGCCGTACCAGTCACCGTGTAGGTGGTGGTACTTCCAGGGGTAACTGTGACCGGCGATCCGCTAAGGCCTCCTGGATTCCAACTGAAAGTAGTGCCGGCAATGTTGCTGGTGGCGGTAAGTGTGGAGGATTCGGAGGTGCAAATTGTTGTCGGAAGTGCTGTGGCCGTAAGAGTCGGTGCGGGCTTGACCGTCAGTGTGTACTTACTTAATAAAGTGTACAGGTCACCGGCATCGGACGTGCCATTACCGTTCATATCACAATAGGCGTACGCACCAACCGTCTGAATGAGGGTTGTATCCGCTAAGTTAATTCCATTCGGGAAAACTCCATCCGGTAATACTGTGCCGCCGGCTGGTGTAACACTTGAAAAAACAAGGCATGACGAATTGGCTGCCGTAACTGCGGTCTGCCATGCCGCGTAGCTGAATGGCGCCCCTGTGCATATCGTTTGTGCAGCATTGGCTGTTGGCACTGTTCCGCAGCATGGCTTGTTTTTATCAACGGAATAATTGCATGCCGCGGGTGTTGGAACAAGTTCGCTGAAGGTAGCATTGACTGATAAATTGAAATAGGTCGCCGTCCACTCAGCATTAGTTAGGGAGGCTCCACAGGCATGACCAGGAACAAATGTCGTATTTCCTGCAGGTGTCAGAACAGTAAAGGCATTGGGATAGACATATACCGTAATTACACTATTCTGGTCGTAGAATGGAATATCTGTAAGATCCAAATTGATGGATGCCGATGTGGCTGGCGCAAAGTACTCAACGTCAGATACCACGATGCCATCAACAAGGATCGTCACCCAGAAATCATTCAAAGCCGCATTGTCATTGCAATAGCCTGACATGTTAAAATCCAGGTTAATGGCGATGGCTCCACCACCGTCACCACTTGGCGGAATAGTAAGGAGGGCCGCATTGTTGGTGCCGCCAAAAGGTGTGGAGGCTGCTACGACGTTTCCCGTTCCAGCGGAGGTAATATAGGTAAGTGGTACACTGGGACCTGCCGTATTGCAGCAGGCCAATCCACTGGGAATTCCATTGTATTGCAGGGTGAAGGTTTCCGGATAATGCGCTTCGCAGGCATTGGCCGCAGCCGTCGGATCCGGCGTTATCGTGAAAACAGAACCAAGATCCGTCAAATCACAATCGTTCTGCCAGGTCGATACCCATTTGCAGGTGGCTAAATCAAAATTGATTTCCACAATGTCGTCCATGCTGGTGGGCGTATTTGGATAAATCGTCATTGCATACGTGCCATTGGCAAGCGTAGATCCGTCCGATTCACAGTTAATAATCCAGGGCAGATTCACGGTTGATGTATTGCAAAAAAGTGAACTGTTGATGGGAATGGGCACCATGAAATCCCGGCAATTGGTAACGGTTTGCGTGATGGGTCCGGAAGGTGTCGTGATCGTGATGGTAGCCGGAGAAATAGTGAGGTTGGGCATAAACATCACATGCGCTTGCGCCCCAAATGCTCCAACAATCTGACTGCAGATATCTACTCCGTTCTGTTGAACGACAATGTAACCGCCGGTTCCGTTAAAGCCGTCGCCATAGGTGTCATATATGGTCAGGGTAAATACATTTCCCTGAACGGCTGGGTTAATGGCACCGCTTGAAATATTGAATGTACCGCCATTCGGATTATTTCCCGGAACATTATCTTGAATAATAATATTTCCGGTCAGGTTGCTGGTAACTGCCCAGGTAAGTTCAGTGGCGTATAGCGTCCCCCAATTACCGACAACGTTAAATGAGTAAAATCCATTGCAAAGCGTGTTGGCTACCTCAAAGTAATAGATTTGGCCACCACAATGCTGATTGGCGCTTGCCACGCTATTGGAATAGTCAGGACAGGGAGCCGCCACGGAGCAGTTGATGACTTCTACGGACATGGTAACGTTGTTGGCGCACTGACCAGCGTCTGGTGTAAAGGTGTAGATGGTTGATCCGACAGCGGCCGTTGATACGGTAGAGGGTGACCAGGTTCCGGTGATGTTATCGGTGGATGTTGTGGGAAGAACTGGCGCCGGATCCCCCTGGCAAACCGTTCCGATTTGGTTAAACCCAGGAGTTACCCACGGGTTAATGACCACGGTGGTTGTTACTGGTGAACTGCTTACACCGCCAACAGTAATAACCAGTGAATAGGTTCCGGCATTGGCTGCGGTAACATTCGCAATGGTGGGGTTCATCGCTGACGACGTGAATCCGTTGGGCCCGGTCCAGGAATAGGTGGCGCCGGTAATAGGTGAAGTCACCGACAACTGTAGGGTCTGTCCCTCGCACAAGGGGCCATTATTAGTAATAGGCGGTGCCACAATGCTGCAGTCGGTGGCTCCTGTGCCACCAGTTTGAGAAAACACGACATTCTGCGCAGAGTTGCTGTAGTTGGTAATAAGGACAAGGTATACTTCGCCAACCTGTGCATTGGGAATATAGCACCATTCCATGTCCTGTGCATCGTAGCTGCAGTCAATCATATTGCCGGAAGGATAATCGCCTGATGCCCCGGGATCCGAATGCGTGGGCGTGGTCGCCCCGGCGGTAAGAGCAGCGGTACATGGATCCGTTGGTGAAGTGAACGGACCCCAGCAAACGAAGTCAATGTCGGCACCGGCCGAACCATACATATATAGTTCGATGGGACCAGCTGTGGCCACCTGCAAATAGTACCAAATGGGATTCGGTGTGGTAAATAAACAGCCGTAATCCGGGCCAACTTCGCCCGTTCCGGAGTTCACACCCATCGGAAAATCATAGGTGGTGCCTGTGCAGAACGGATCTGCTCCAAGGCATAGCGCATTGTCCGTGCTGCCACCAGCGGCACCATCATATGCACACAAATTGAAAGTCCCTGCGGTGCCTCCTCCAAATTCCCAAAAAACAAGATAATAGGTGGCGCCGGGTGTAAGTCCGGTCACGTCCAGCAAAGGCATGTTCCCCGCACCGTCGTCGTCATCACACTCAACCAGCGTAAGTGCATTACAGTTGTTCCCCGAATAAAGCGCCATCGCACCGTCGGTTATGCCGCCGGCTTCGGAATTGATGATCAGATGACCGGAGGCAGGTGCCGTTACCTTAAACCAAACGTCCTGACAGGTGGCACCATAGCTGCCACAGCCCGGGACGGGTGTGACATTCGAGAAGGTCGCGCCCACGTTGGTGTAGGTCGAGTAGTTGCAAGCTGTTCCTACAGCTATCGCTGCTGCCTGGTTGCAGTTGTCAGCCTGGGCCGCCAATCGCCCCGGAAGGGCAATGGCAATAATAAGTGCAACAATAAGCATGAGTAGCTTCGCTGTTGATGCACCAGCCGGTCGGTTGTTTTCCTGAAAAGCCTTTTCCTGTTTTACTTGTTGGAGTAATTGAGCTTTCATATTTGTTTATTTAGAATGTTGTTCGGTGATGGTCAATGAAGTCAAAAAAATAGTTCAGTTGCATCAAAATGGATGAACTGTATTATTTAGAAAAAAATGTTAATGTAGTATGTAGACGTATTATTAATAAGATGATTGTTTAGTTGATGGCGTGTGTTATATTGATGTTAATATATGTTCCTTTTTGAGTGAATGCAGTTAGGAGTTGGTTGATAATTTTCTTCGAATTAAATCGACAAAAAAATATATATTTTGTTGATATTCAATTATAGAATGAGACCTTTTTTAATTTCTGATATGCGGTGCAAAAGTAATGTTTTTTTTAATATTTTGTTAAATAAAGGTAGAAAGTGAAGATTGGTCGATTTATTTGCTTGTTTAAAGACACCTAATGGGGGAAAATGGTTGTCTGAATTCAGAATCAAAAAAAATATTTATAAATAGCTCAATAACAACATGATGAAATATTCATCGCAGTTATTATTTAGTTGTTAAATCATGAAGATCGCTCCAATGGCTAAATATGCTCTCAAAACCCATTTTTTTAATGTTATTTATTTTGTTATTCGATACGAACAAAAAAAACCCGGACAGAATACCTGTGCCGGGTTTTGCTGAAAAAGGAATAACCGAAAAGAGAATGCCGGGATGATCTCCTCCTGGGGATTCGGTTATTCAGTATCCTATCTTACGACGGTGACATGGCCAATATACTGATGTCTTTTCCCGGATACCTCATTGACATAAACCACCCATGTGTAGACATCCTGCTGAACAATTTTTTTGCTCGACTTTGCCCGACCGTCCCAGGGGGCATTCGGATCGTGGGTTTCATAGATAATCTCGCCCCAGCGATCGATGACGAAAAAGTCAAAAGTAGCGTAATCGAGGTTGGTGCTCTGGGGAATGAAGTAGTCGTTTACACCATCATCATTGGGCGTGAAGGCATTGGGCGCATAAAAGGTATATACATCAAGAATGGTGATCTCATTCATTGTGGAATCCTTACAGCCGTATTTGCTTTCAATCACCAGCCAAACGTCGTAGGTGCCCACGTGCGTGAAATCGTGCGAGGGGTGTTCAATGGTGCTGACATTCGAGGGGCCGGAATCCGGGTCGCCAAAGTCCCAGTTGTAGCTGTATCCACCAATGGATTCATTGTTGAATTCAACGTGCGGATCCGCAATGGTCACGGTTTCCGGATGCCAGGTGAAGGCCGCTGTTGGATTGCCGTAAATGTTGATGAAGTCGGGGTAGGAGATGATGGCTGAGCAACCAACGGAATCCACTACCGTCAGTCCGACGGTGTAGATGCCGGGTTGACTGTAATAGTGGGAGGGATTGGCTTCTGTACTGGTGTTGGCACTGCCGGCATACATGTCACCGAAGGTCCATAAATAGGATGCGTACGGAGGTTGGGTGGTTTCCTGGAAATTTACGGTGTAGGGCGTGCAGCTGGAAAGGTTGTCGGCAAGGATGTGGGGACTTGGATTAGGCGTAGCCGTTAGTGCTAAAGTATCCCACACCATGGGCGTTCCACAACCGTCGGCAATGCCAACAATATAAACCGTTGTGCCAAGTTCAGGATGGACACTCACCGAGGCCGTGCTTGCCGTAATGCCATTGTTCCACGAGAAGGTGTAGGGTCCGCCGTTTCCGCCCGTTCCGATGGCGCTTAATACCACGGTGCTGCCTTCACAAACCAGGTTGGGCGCGTTCAGGATAACCTGTAATCCCGGGAACACGGTAACTGTAATGACACCCGGCGCAGATGTGCACCCAAGTGCATCGGTGACTGTTACATGGTAGTCGGTGGTTGTTTGCGGCGAGACAAGCTGCGTTGCACCATTATCCATACCGTTGTCCCAGGTGAAGGTGTAAGGTGCGGTTCCTCCCGAACCCACTACCGTCAGGGTGGCTGTTGAGCCCTGACAGATGGTTGTTGTCCCGGTAACGCCGATGGTAACGGGTGCGGGTTGGGTGATGTTGAAATTGACTGTGTAGTTGCAGAAATTTGCATCGGTGACAATAACTGAGTACATACCGGCATTCAGGGTGTTTACTGTCGGTGTGTTGTATCCCGGGCCAACCCAGAGATACGTGTAGGGCGCAATGCCACCGTGGACATCAATCGTTGCGGAACCATTAGTGCCCCCGTAACAACTTACCGGACTGATGTTAATGGCCTGTGCGTAGAGTTGAGGCGGTTGAGCTACGATGGCCGAAGCCGAAGCAGTACAACCATTGGCATCGGTTACAAGCGAGGTATACGTTGCCGCATTAAGATTGGAAATGCTCTGCGTTGTGGCGCCAGTTGGTGTCCAAAGGTATTCATAAGGGCTTACACCGCCCACGGCATTCACCGTAGCTGTGCCCGAATTGCCACCAAAACAGATTACGTTTGTAGTGTGAAGGTTCAGGTTCAGGATATCGGGCTGTGTGAGAACGACACCGGCCGTTGCTGTACATCCGTTCTGATCTGTGATAATAACATTGTACGCACCCGCTGTAAGTCCGCCGTTAATGGCTGATTGCACACCATTCGACCAAAGGTATTGATAGGGCAGAGTGCCTCCACTACCGTTTGCTGTTGCGCTTCCGGTGTTTCCCCCATAACAGGCAATGTTGGTGGAGTTGGAAATACCTGCCGTGAGCGGTGTGGGCTGAAAAATGCTGACACTTTCAATGTTCTGACAGTTGTTGTTATCAGTAACGGTGACCTGATAGGTTCCTGCAACTAATCCGCTTATGCCAGGGGTATTGCTGCCGTTGGACCATGCATAGGTGTAGGCCGGAGTGCCACCGTTGGTGGTAACTGTCGCACTGCCGTTGTTGCCACCGAAACAGGCTACATCCGAACTTGACGTGATGGTCGAAACCAGGACCGGCGGTTCAAGGATGAGGGCCGACGTGGCGGCCGTGCATCCCAGATGATCCGTGACCGTGACCGTATACGTTCCGGCTGTCAGCCCGTCGATGTTGTCGCTGGTCTGGCTGTTTGACCAAAGGTATTGATATGAAGGAGTGCCGCCGGAAGTGGTGCTTGTGATTGCTCCATTATGCCCGCCGTTGCAACTTACATCGGTGGTGGCGAAAATTGCGATCGTTAGCAAAGGAGGTTCAGTAATGATGTTTGTCGAGGTGGATGTGCATCCGAGGGCATCGGTAATGGTCACGTTATAGACGCCGGCAACCAGTCCGGTGATAGTGGCTGTGTTTGCATTGTTGCTCCATAGATATGAATAAGGAGGAGTGCCGCCGTTGGCCGTTATCGTTGCACTTCCATTGTTTCCACCAAAGCAACTTACATTGGTGCTGGCACTAATAGCTGATGTGAGCAGCGTAGGTTCCGTAATGATGACGCTGGTCGCCGAAGTACAGCCTAACGCATCGGTAATACTAACATTGTATGTGCCTGCGGTCAGCCCGCTGATGGTCGCGGTGTAGGCGCCGTTGCTCCACAGATAAGAATAAGGAGTAGTGCCCCCGTTGGCCGTCACCGTGGCGGCTCCATTGTTTCCGCCGAAGCAACTGACATTGGTGCTGGTACTAATTCCAGATGTCAGCAGGGTGGGTTCTGTAATGATGACGCTGGCCGATGAAGTACATCCCAAAGCATCCGTGACAGTAACATTGTAGGTGCCTGCAGTCAGTCCGCTGATGGCCGCGGTGTTGGCGCCGTTGCTCCACAGATAAGAATAAGGAGTAGTGCCGCCGTTGGCCGTCACCGTCGCGGCTCCGTTGTTCCCGCCAAAGCAATTTACATTGCTGCTGGCGCTAATTGCGGATGTCAGCAGCGTGGGTTCTGTAATGATGACGCTGGATGTTGCAGTACATCCTAAAGCATCCGTGACAGTAACATTGTAGCTGCCTGCGGTCAGTCCGCTAATGGCTGCGGTATTGGCGCCGTTGCTCCAAAGATACGAATAGGGTGTTGTTCCGCCATTGGCTGTTACCGTAGCGCTTCCATTGTTACCACCAAAGCAACTGACATTCGTGCTGGACGAAATGACCGCGGTCAGTAAGGTGGGTTCAGTAATGATAACATTGGATGTTGCTGTGCATCCTAAGCCATCCGTAATGGTAACATTGTAGGTTCCTGCTGTAAGCCCGCTGATAGCAGCGTTGGTAGCGCCATTGCTCCAAAGGTACAAATAAGGTGCTGTGCCGCCGTTGGCTGTCACCGTGGCCGCTCCATTGTTTCCGCCAAAGCAGCTTACGTTGGTGCTGGCGCTAATTGCGGATGTCAGCAGTGTGGGCTCTGTAATGATGACGCTGGCTGTAGCAGTACATCCTAAAGCATCCGTGACAGTAACATTGTAGGCGCCTGCGGTCAGTCCGCTGATAGCGGCGGTATTAGCGCTGTTGCTCCACAGATAAGAATATGGAGTTGTGCCGCCGTTGGCCGTCACCGTTGCGGCTCCGTTGTTTCCACCGAAGCAGCTTACGTTGGCGCTTGCACTAATAGCTGATGTGAGCAGCGTAGGTTCTGTAATGATGACGCTGGCCGCAGCGGTGCAGCCTAATGCATCGGTAATAGTAACGTTGTAAGTGCCTTCGCTTAGTCCGCTGATGGCCGCGGTATTGGCGCCGTTGCTCCACAGATACGAATAGGGTACTGTACCTCCGCTGGCCGTCACCGTAGCCGCTCCATTGTTTCCACCGAAGCAGCTGACGTTCGTGCTTAAATTAATGACCGAGGTCAGTAGGGTGGGCTGGTTGATGGTGATGCAGGCAGTCTCCGTACAGGCGGAGGCATCCGTAACGGTAACGCAGTAGGTTCCGGCGCTTAGCCCGGACAGGGTGGGGGTAGTAGCGCCGTTTGACCACTGGTAGCTGTAGGGTTCAAAACCACCGCTAACGCTCACGCTGGCGGTTCCGTTGTTGCCGCCAAAGCAGTTTACATCGGTGCCGGTAATGGTATGGGTAATGTTGGATACGAAGACAGTTACGGTATCCAGGTCTTCGCAGATCGGGGTAAAGAAGATGTCGTCCAGGGCGAAGTCATTGCCATTTCTAATGATGTTTTGGTTGACGATGCAAATCTGGGCTGTTGTATTGCTGCCGGAGTTCCAGATGGCGTAAAACTGTTGCCACTGGCAGGTGGTGCCCGAAGCATTAAAAGGAGACCCTAATAATATGCCATTAATGGAGAATTGCAGGACTGCTGGATTGTCTGGGTGTACACTGGCCAGCCAGGTGGAGAACGCATAATTGGTATTGGGTGTGATATCCACTGTCTTGCACCAGACTTCCTGATTCGCAACCGGTGCTCCATTCACGATCATCATGTTTCCGCTGCCGGTGGTATGGTCTCCACAGGGCGACCAATTCGGATGATTGCTGTTAGGATTTGTTCCAACATAATAATACCCTTCGGGCCAGAGATTAAACTGATAGGTATAATCGGATGAAAATCCCGTGTTGCCTTGCGTGAAATCTCCGTTGCCAATCACCTGTCCGTCGAAGGATGCCGATGAAACAATGTAGGTGGTGGTTACCGCCGGCGATGCAATCGGGTCGGCGATGTTGGGGTTGCTGAGTCCGGTGGCGGGTGTCCAGACGTAGATGTCGCCTCCGGTGGCATTAAGCTGGGTCGATCCGCCAAAGCAAATGGTGTCATCTGGTCCGGCGCTGACTTCAGTAAGAGGAAGTACAGTAAAAGTTGTATAGATGGTGTCGGCGCATGCAAAAGGGCCGTTATTCCAACCGATGATGGTATACGTTGTTGTGGACGGGGGCATGGCCGTAACGGTGGCGCCGGTGGTGCCCGACAGTCCGGTGGCGGGCGACCAAAGATAGTTGTCGGCTCCGGAGGCCGTCAGATTCAATGGCGTCCCGATGCAGATCATTGGATTCAGGGGCTCGATTGACAGGCTGGGGTTGGGGTATTCGGTAACGATTACATTGGTTACCGCCGGCGGGCAGTGCGGATAGGTCGAGTCGTAAACAACAAGGCTGTAAGTTCCACCAGCCGTGGCATAATAGGTGAGCGAGGTGGTGTCAACGATACTTCCTCCTCCGTTGGCCGCATTGTGCCATTCAAAAGTATAGGGGCCAATACCATCGCTGATGGTGCCGGTCAGGTTCACGCCAGCTTGTCCGGCACAGAAACCAGCAGGGTTGGGGTTGATTTGTACACTCACATTCTGGTAAAAGTACACGCGCAGGGTGTCGCAAAAATCAGCGGTATTGTAGCAATCGGGGACAATGGGCGCTCCACAGACCTGGTAATCTACGTAAGGTGGAAATCCAGCCGTAGGCGTAACATAAACCGTATCGTTGCCGGTGGTCTGACTAAGATAGGCATCATAGGCCCCCGTGCCTGAGGTAATGTCGTGCCATACCAGCGTAGATTCGTTGAAGCCGGTGGCGATCAAGCGGGCAGGGCAGACAGGGGATGCCAAATCTTCACCGCTGGCCGAAGGGCCGGGAATTGCAAATATGCCATAGGCATTGGGGTTGTTGCCCGGCTTGCAGAAAGTCAGCGTATGTGGTCCGGGGCCGGAAAGGCAAACGGGTGTGCCGACGGCAACCTGCGGACCGCAATTGATCTGATAGAACATGGAACCCGAAGGTACAGCCCCCACGGCTATAGTGAAGTTGATAGCGATTGTTGCCGGATCCAGCGTGATTTCAAATTCGATGCAGCGGTCCGGATTGCTGGTTCCGCAGCAGTTATCGTTGCGCGAAACCAGTGGTGATATATACGTTCCGTTGGGCTGGCCGGTAAGGTCCACCTGAAAGAAAGGAACGGTCGGATCGCACAAACCCGACTGTCCATATACTTGTGGTTGTATAAGAAAGGTGCACAAGAAGCAGAGGAGAAGTATTCCGCGAAAGCGGAATTGATTTCTCACGAAGGAGTGGATACCAAACAAACCCTGACGGATTTTGGCGGTGTAAAAGGAGGCGATCCCGGCTTCAACTTTTACGAGCGTATCTTCCTTTTTCATGGCGCGTGTGTTTGTGCAACATTAATTGATTCATCCTCCATTCCCCAATTTCAGATTTCTCAATTAATAATCCATCGCATATTAGCGAGGATCACGCAACCCCGGATAATGCAAAGAATAAAGAACGCTTGTTCAACAGAAGTAAAATGTATAGCATGGAGCAAGGGTAGGGTTGAGTTCGAAAAATCTACAGACAAATGATGAGGCTAAATATAGTGAAATTGTAGTCACAATGCAAATATTTTATGTTATATTTTGTCATGATGGCTTCGATCTATTAAGTCGTCAGTAAATCAATATATTAACGTTGTTTTTGTTAGCAGATTACCTCCATGCCTTCTTAATGATTAGTGAAATGATGAGTTTATTTATCAGTTTTATAGCATTCTGATTTTAAAATCAGATTAAAAAACGTTTTATATGATCGCGAAATAACTGCAAAATCAACAAAAAGCTACTCCGGTCAGCGAGAAAGGAAGTTAATCGAAAATCATGGCTTAATAAATAGTTAAGTAAATCGGGATGCGTCCGGCGTATTTTGAAATGCATCTATGTTTCTTACTATAATCAACAGTGCGTAAATCAGTTGATTTATACTTTACGAATGGATGTGTTTGTAAAATAATAGTGAAATAGTTGTAATCTTTTGACGACTGACGTATTTTTATAAAAAATTATTTCGTATGACAATCGCCGAACGTAATCCAATCATCCTTCTCCCGTATGATTTTACAGAGGTTTCTAAAACAGCCGTTCGTCATGCACTGGCGTTGGCAAGGTTGTTTAGCTATCGCTTGCTGCTGTTGAATACGGCCGATCAGAATACACGTAAGTACTTTCGGTTAAGCAATATGAACCTTCACGATTTAGAAGGGAAATTGTCTGAAACGGCCGGATTGCTGCAGACCACCTACGGAATCGAATGCGGATATACACTTTGTAAGGGCTCGTTGAAGCGGATCAATACAGTGGCCGAAAAGGAGCATGTTTCGTTTGTCGTGATGGGTGTTGATGAGCCGGCGGGATATAATGCCGGTATACTTAAGGTAATCTGCAAATCACCCGTCCCCGTTTTTTTAATTCAACAGAAGTCGGAAAAGCTTTCCTATAAGAATATTCTGTTCCCCCTCGATGATTTCCCGGGCAGTCGGCAAAAAGTGGGATGGGCGGCGCGACTCGCGCAGGCAACCGGAGCGCGCATTAATATCTTCTCGGTAAATAAAACCGAAAAGGATAAAACGTATGAGCATATCAAGATCATTGAACAAGTGGAAGCCTTCTTCGCAAAACGACACATTCAGGTTAGTTCTGTTGTCTCGGATGCCGGGATGAGAGAGTTCTCCAACGAACTTCTGCAGTTTGGCAGCGATTCGAAATGCGATAGTTTAGTGATACTGTTGCGTGCTCCCAAAATGTTCCGAAAAATTCATCCGATCGATAAGCGTTTAATGTTTAATGAGGACCGGATGCCGGTGCTGTGCATTAATCTTCGTGACGTTGGTATTACCGGCGGGTTTAGTTAATCAATACGCAAGATGCTGTGTCGGTGGGATGGCGGCTATCCTTCTTCGGCGGGCGGTTCGGCCCGCTTTTGTTATTTCGCTAAGTTTGTTTAGCTTTGCGAAAAATATTAACAAAAAATTATATGAAGAAATTAGCAGTTGTTGCATTTGGAGGAAATGCTTTGCTCAGGGGCGACCAAAAGGGTACCATTGAGGAACAGGAATCCAATGCACGCGAAACCTGTCAAAATCTCCTGCAACTGATTCGCTCAGGTCACGACCTGGTGATAACTCATGGCAACGGCCCTCAGGTCGGAAACATCATTTTACAAAACATCGCCGGCGCACAGGTGTTTGGAGTACCCGAAATGCCGATGGATATTTGCGGTGCCTATTCCCAGGGCTTTATCGGTTATGTCATCGAACAGCAACTACGGAATACCCTCGAAGCGCACGGAGTGGAAAAAGATGTGATCACCATTGTGACCCAGGTATTGGTAGACAAGGACGATCCCGCGTTCCAGAACCCAACCAAACCGGTGGGCCCTTTTTACACCAAAGAAGACGCGGACAAACAGTCGGCCGAACATAAATCGGTTTTTAAGGAAGACCCTCGTGGCCGGGGCTGGCGTAAAGTGGTGGCGTCTCCGGTGCCCCTGCGCATCGGCAACCGCAGCTCAATTGAAACCCTGGCCCGCAATGGCCAAATCGTGATTTCGGTGGGTGGCGGTGGAATCCCCGTTTATTATAAGGACAACAATTTCCTTGAAGGGATCGATGCCGTTATTGATAAGGATCTTGCTTCGGCTTTGCTGGCTACTCAAATCCACGCCGATGAGTTTTATATTCTGACGGATGTTCCGAAGGTTTGCATCAATTTCCATAAGCCCGACGAAAAACAACTCGACACCATTACCACGACGGAGGCGCGCCGCTACCTCGACGAAGGGCATTTCGCTGAGGGGTCGATGGCACCTAAAGTTCGGGCGGCCATTAAATTTGCTGAAGAAGGCGGTGGACAAACAATCATAACAGCCGCTTCGCAACTTCAAAATCCTGATTGCGGTACCAAAATCATTAAAGGATAAAATACACTACTACGACTAATACCGGTCTTATGTTTTGCAGCCGATGTGGTTCCTCTGTTCCCGACGATGCAGTGTTTTGCTGCAAGTGTGGTTCACGGCTTCCGTTGCGTGAAAACGGAAGACTGGAAGATCTCCGTACGCTGAACGAGAATCCCGTTCCCGATGAACCCGAGCGTGAAGACCCTGTGTCTGAAACGACGAGCCCTGGCGGGAATCCGCTTGATAAGGAGGGCGGAATTTTTGATCGCGTGTATTCGATTCTTTTTAGCCCTACCAGCGAATGGGCGAAAATTGTCCATGAAAAACCTCGGCCACTGTACCTGGTGTTTGCGTTTTTACTGCTGTTGAGCCTCGGGGCCGGACTCTGTCTTTTTGTGGGCGATATATTGAGGTTTTACATTTATGTGAAATCCGAAGATATGCAGTTCATGGGATGCGTGTACCGCGTTATGACGATAACGCTGATTAAGGTGGTGGAACTAATGGCGATTCCGGTAATTGCGGCGCTCGTCATCAATTCATTGACGCCTGCGTTTAAAGCCGAACGTAATTACGGCCGCATCCTTCAACTTACTACCTACGCTTTTGTCCCCGTTTTGGTAAGTCGTGTTTTTTATATTTTCCCTTTCGGATTCATCAGCTACATGATACAGTTTCTTAGTTTGTACGGTATCGTTTTGTTGCTGGTGGGTTTCCGGAAAATCCTTCCTGAACCGGAAAACAAAGATGTGGGTTTCTTTTTTGCTTCGGCCGGAATTTTGTTCGGAGTGTATTTTGTCCTTCACTGGATTATCCGCTTCGTACAGCTTTCAGTCTATGATGTCGACTACATGCAGTTAACCTACTTTTTATAATCCATACTAAGTGAATCCTGCATGACCGTAAGTGTAAAAAAATCCTGGCATCACTACATGATCTTTGCATCCGCCCTGCTGGGTGCAGCCTCGGCTTGTTCCCGATGGTTGTGGTCCGATGCCGGATTTAATTCGGGTATGAAAGCGCTGGGTCTGCACTTTTTTGAAGGTTGGCTGGTGTTTATTCTCCTGGGTATGGTAGCAGGTTTGGTGATGATTAAGCCAATACCTTCCTTAGCCCTTATCCGGGTGATTGCATTATCGGCTCTATCCGCCCTCGCGCTGGCACTGGAATTTCTTATTTCCAAGGGCGTGGAACATGCCTGCAACGCCCTGTGGTTGTCAATAAGCGGCGCTGCCCTGGCTTCTTTTTTCTCGGTGTGGATCTGGATTCGTTATGCGAAAAACGTTCATTTTAATATTCAGTGTGATCAATAAACCATTTATTAATTATTTGTAATTATTAACTATAGGAGGATTTATGGCATTTAATCTTAGAAACAGAAGCTTTTTGAAACTGCTGGATTTTACGCCTGCAGAAATTACGTTCATGTTGAATCTTTCCGCTGACCTGAAAAAGGCCAAATACGCCGGCACAGAACAGCAGCGTCTGAAGGGTAAAAACATCGTGCTGCTTTTCGAAAAGGACAGCACCCGTACCCGTTGTGCGTTTGAAGTCGCCGCACTCGACCAGGGAGCGCACGTTACTTATCTCGGACCTTCTGGTTCCCAGATGGGAAAGAAAGAATCCATGAAAGATACTGCCCGCGTCCTGGGTCGTATGTACGATGGAATCGAATACCGTGGCTACGGTCAGAATATCGTGGAAGAGCTGGCAAAGTATTCCGGTGTTCCGGTTTGGAACGGACTCACCAATGAGTTTCACCCAACCCAGATTCTGGCAGATTTTCTCACGATGATGGAACATTGCCCGAAACCACTCAACGAGATGTCGTTCGTGTTTATGGGCGATGCCAAAAACAATGTTGGTAATTCCCTGATGGTGGGTGCGGCAAAAATGGGTATGGATTTCCGTGCCTGCGCACCCAAGTCGTGCCAGCCTGATAAAAAACTGGTGGCCGAATGCCAGAAAATCGCTGCCGAAACCGGTGCGAAGATCACCATTACCGATGATCCGAAAGTGGGCGTAAAAGGTGTTGATTTTATCTATACCGATGTTTGGGTGTCGATGGGTGAACCCGATAAGGTATGGGTGGAGCGCATCAAGTTACTGAAACCCTATCAGGTTAATGCAAAGTTGATGAAACTAAGCGGTAATCCCGAATGTAAATTCCTGCATTGTCTTCCCGCCTTTCACAACCGCGAAACGGTGGTTGGTGAAGAGATCTTTACTAAGTATGGTCTCGACGGCATGGAAGTGACCGAAGATGTTTTCGAATCTAAGCACAGCATCGTATTTGATGAAGCTGAAAATCGTTTGCACACCATTAAAGCGGTTATGGTGGCTACGCTTGGATGCTAATCATTGCTGATGATTTCTAAAAAAAAAAGGGCCTCGGCCCTTTTTTTTATGTTGTTAATTCTTCAACGAGGTCCAGTTCCACACGCAGATTGTCGATAATAAAATTCTGCCGTTCGGGGGTGTTCTTTCCCATGTAAAAGTTCAGGACGTGGTTGATGGAGGCATCTTTCGATAACAGGACCGGTTCGAGCCGGATGGACGGTCCGATAAACCCCTTGAATTCATCCGGCGAGATTTCGCCCAGACCTTTGAAACGGGTTATTTCCGGGTTGGGGCCCAGGTCTCGTATAGCCAGCTGACGTTCCTCGTCGGTATAACAGTATTTCGTATTCTTTTTATTCCGTACACGGAACAAGGGCGTTTGCAAAATGTAAATGTGGCCGGTTTTCACCAGGTCGGGAAAAAACTGAAGGAAGAAAGTCAACAGTAGCAAACGGATGTGCATGCCGTCAACATCCGCATCCGTGGCGATGACGATGTTGTTGTACCGCAGGTTTTCAAGGCCTTCTTCAATATTCAGGGCCGATTGGAGCAAGTTAAATTCTTCGTTTTCGTAAACAATTTTTTTACTCAGCCCATAGCAGTTCAGCGGTTTGCCGCGCAGGCTGAAGACAGCCTGGGTGGTAACGTCGCGGGATTTCGTGATGCTCCCGCTGGCCGAGTCCCCTTCGGTAATAAACAGCGTGCTGTCGAACCGACGCTCATCATTGCTGTTATAGTGAATACGGCAATCCCGAAGCTTCTTGTTATGCAGGCTTGCTTTCTTTACACTCTCTTTCGCCAGCTTCTTGATGTTCGCCATGTCCTTGCGCTCTTTCTCACTCTGCAGGATTTTCCGGTACAAGGCGTCGGCCGTTTCCGGATTCATGTGAAGATAGTTGTCGAGATGCTTTTTAACAACATCAATTACATAATTTCGGATCGTTGCGCCGTCTGGCTCCATATGGGTAGATCCGAGTTTGGTCTTGGTCTGCGATTCAAACACGGGCTCAACAATCCGAATGCTCAGGGCAGCGATGATGCTCTCGCGCACATCCCCGGCATCAAAGTCTTTTTTGTAAAACTCACGTATGGTTTTCACCACGGCTTCGCGGAAGGCCGCCTGGTGTGTACCGCCCTGGGTGGTGTGCTGGCCGTTGACGAAGCTGTAATACTCTTCACTGTATTGGGACGAACTGTGGGTCATGGCAAAATCAAAGGCTTCGTCCCGGATGTGGATGATAGGGTAAAGAATGCCGTTGTCGATACGGTCGGTCAGCAAATCATGCAAACCGTTTTTTGATTGGTAGCGCTCCCCGTTGTATATAATGGTCAGCCCGGGGTTCAGGTAAATATAATTCTTGATGAGCTTTTCAACATGCTCGTGGATGTAGTGGTATTTGCCGAAAATCTTCTCGTCGGGCAAAAAACTGATGTGGGTGCCATTTCGCTGATCCGTCTTTTCCACCTTGGCATCATTGGAAACATTGCCTTCCGTAAATTCTACAATTTTGGTCTGGCCATCGCGGATGGATTGCACTTTGAAATATGACGACAGTGCGTTTACTGCTTTGGAGCCCACACCGTTCAAACCCACGGTGCGCTTGAAGACCTTGGAGTCGTACTTAGCCCCGGTATTGATTTTTGAAACACACTCCAGCACTTTCCCTAACGGAATCCCGCGTCCGTAATCGCGAACACTGATCCGGTGCTCCTTGATCGAAATTTCAACATTTCGGCCATTGCCCATGATAAATTCATCCACGGCATTGTCGAGAATCTCTTTGAGAAGCACATATATTCCATCATCGGGCGAGGATCCGTCACCCAATTTGCCAATGTACATTCCCGGCCGTAAACGGATGTGTTCATTCCAGTCCAGACTGCGAATGGAATCTTCTGAATATACTTCAGCCATCATCGTAAATTTTATGCAAAAATACACATTTTACAGGGGGTACAGCATGTTTTTCCGCTCCGGATTAACGGAAGTTATGAACAATTCCTGTTGGCAATCCTTGGTATACAGCCTACTAAGCCCCGCTTGCAAGTAAGGGCAATTTGCTATCTTTGACCATGCTTTTTGATGACACGTATAAGACCATTGAGGGGGCTGCCCAGGGCATTTTTCGGGACCGCGCCAGCAAGTTTGTGGCCTGGGCCATTCCGGTGGAAAACGAGGCGGAGGTGAAACTGAAACTGGCGGAACTAAAAAAGCAATACTGGGATGCCAATCATGCCCCGTATGCGTATGTGCTGGGCTTTGATAAGACGGCCTTTCGCTTTAATGATGACGGTGAACCCTCCGGAACAGCCGGGCGTCCTATATACGGACAAATCTTGTCGAAAGACCTAACCAATGTTTTAATCGTGGTGGCGCGGTATTTTGGAGGCACGAAGCTGGGTGTTCCGGGTCTTATCAATGCCTTTAAAACGGCCGCCCAGCTTGCGCTGGAAAGTGCCGTTGTGGTGGAAAAAGTGCTTACAGAGGTCTATGCCCTCACCTTCCCTTACGAGCGGATGAATGATGTGATGAAATTATTGAAAGAAGAGCATCTGGCGCAGGGGCAGCATCAGTTTGAGCTGGAATGTCGTTTGGAATTCCGCGTCCGGAAAAACGATGCGGTGCGCATTTGCGATATCTTAAGTAGTATGAAGGATGTTACGGTACACTACCTGAAAACCGTTTAGTAAAAGGCTGGTGACTTTATGTATATAAGAATTTGTGGAGTCCTTTGCGGGCTGGCGCTTTTCTTACGGTATGAGGTCTGATTATTTACTGGCGATGGGAGGGCTCATCTCCCGAAAGAAACCGTCTCCACTAATCGTGTACGTGTATGTCTGGGGGATTTCTTTATTATCGGCCGGATTAAACATGGACACCGCCAGCCCGGTGGAGTCGATGATGCTGCGGAGGCGCGGTGCGGCATCCATATCTTCCGCGAAAGCGGTCATCAAATAATCCACCACCTGAAAGTTGCGATCATAGGTGATCAGGTAATTCATGGATTCTCCTTCACCCCGGTAGTGAAAAATGATGGAATAAAAATCGGGGGATAGGGGTAAGCGAGCCACGATATGGATGTCGGCAGGTTTCAGTGGACGGGTGTTGTCGCTGAAAAGACGCAGTGTGGATAACTTCAGAAAATTAAGCTGAGCTACGCTAACGGGCATGGAGAACACGGGCAGCGCTTCATCCGTTGTCAGGGTATCGGTAAATGGAAGGTCGGCTTTGCGGATGGAATCAAAAAGACTTCCGGAAGCAACCTGGTTGAGGTCAGTTAAGGATCCGCCTACGTCGGTGCTGAGGGTTTTGGTTCCGGAATCGGAGGTGCATCCAGCGGCAGCAATCAACATCAAAAAGAATAGTACTTTTTTCATGCGTTCGTTTTTTGTATTGGCAAAGATAATATATTTATCGCTTGCGCAGCGGCCGTCATCGAACAGCATGGGCGGCCTGTTTGCATTTTGATGACTGGTGATTCTTACGTACCTTTGCGGCTTAAAGTGAATCAGTATGTTTAAATTATTGCGTCGACTTTTTTGGATTCTTTTGACTCTCGCCGTGGTGGTATTTGTGGTGGCGATTTTTCTGCCTTCTTCGCTTCATGTTGAGGAAAACCTGCTGATTAAAGCCCCGGCCGATAAACTCTTCCCGCATGTCAACAGCCTGAAGGCCTGGGAACCCTGGTCGCCTTTTCAACGCGATGATATTGAAATGAAGAGTGAGTATGCCGGGCCCGATTCAGGGGTGGGCTGCACGCAGCGCTGGAAAAGTCTTAAGAATGGCGACGGCCACATGAAAATTGTGGAGAGCATGCCGTATTCATATATAAAACTTGATATGAACCTGATGAAAAACAGTGAGGTGGTGAGTGAGTTTAAATTTGCTCCGGCTCCCGGGGGTACGAGGGTTAGCTGGAGTGTCGATATGCGGGGGCTACCGTATCCGCACGGTCGCTTCATGGGGCTTTTTATGCCTCGCATTCTGCATAAGTTTTTCAAATCAGGTTTGGAAAACCTGGCCGAAGTGAGCACCGGCGACACCCTGCGGTAATCAGGATCACCTTGCGGGTCGGGGAATAATTTGTACCTTTGCACCCGTTTTCTAATACTCTCATTATGATGAAGTTTCGCTTAAGCGAGAAACCCTTCTCGCGCCGTTGGTTCGTTTCCTACAGCATGATCGTTCTGGGTTCCATTATTATGGCGGCCGGATATGTGTTTTTCATCTCGCCGAACATGATTGTCCCCGGTGGCGTTTTTGGTATTTCCATCGTCATCCATTACCTGACAAAAGGTATTTTTGATTTTGCGCCCGAAGGTCTTCCGGTCGGTATGATGGGACTCATCATGAATATCCCCCTGACCATTGCGGGGATAAAAATTCTCGGACCACGTTTTGGTATTAAAACGGTCGTTGGTTTTATCCTTGCTTCGGTATTTATGGATCTGCTTACCATGTGGTGGGGTGAAGCGCCGCTGGTGCCCGACGATGTATTGCTTTCATCCTTGTTTGGGGGCGTGTTAATCGGTTTTGGACTGGGCCTTATTTTTCGTTCCAAGGCGACTTCGGGCGGAAGCGATATCATCGCGATGATCTTTGCCAAGTACACCCGCATGCCGGTTGGACAAATGCTCATCATTGTTGATTCAGTGATTGTACTTTTGGGTCTGATCGTGTTTCAGGATTGGCGGATTCCCCTGTATTCCTGGATTGTTATTTTTGTGACCGGAAAAGTGATCGATATTGTATTGCAGGGTTTGTCGGTGGATAAGACGCTTTTTGTGATTTCCGATAAGGCCGCATTGACTGTTGTCTGTGTTTCGAATGGGTATC
>CAZPDS010000049.1:0-20314 GCA_964585485.1 uncultured Bacteroidales bacterium | reverse complement strand
AACTTCCGTTCTATCCATTGAACTACGGAGCCAGGGAACGGTTTTGCAAAGATAGCGAAAAAGAAAATATTACCGCACTTCGTCACCGTTGCTGTTGTCGCCGGAGGTAGTGACAAAGGCCAGCTCGCCGCGGGCATTTTCCGCCATGAGGATCATGCCCTGCGAAAGTATGCCCTTAATTTCGCGCGGGGCCAGGTTCACCAGGATGGCCACCCGCTGCCCGATAATTTTTTCCGGATCGTGAAACTCCGCAATGCCACTGACAACGGTCCTTTTATCAATACCGGTGTCGACCGTGAGCTTCAGGAGTTTTTTCGTTTTGGCGACTTTTTCGGCGGTCAGGATGGTTCCCAGACGGATGTCCATCTTTGAAAACTCGTCGAAAGTGATGTTTTCTTTAGCCGGCGCTACCTGCCGCTGCGCGGCCAGGTTGGCGGTCTTGGTGGCCTGCAGCTTGTCGATCTGGGCCTGGATTTCTTCGTCGGTGATTTTATCGAACAGGAGCGATGCAACACTTAATTGATGCCCTTCCGTCAGTAAATCCGCACGACCGGCCTGGTCCCAGCTACACGCCGACAGGTTTAGCATACGGCGTAATTTTTCGGCAGAGAACGGCATAAACGGTTCCATGGTGATGGCCAGATTGGCGCAGATCTGCAGGCTGACATTCAGGATGGTGCCCACCAGGGCGGGATGGCTGTCCCAGCGTTTCCAGGGTTCGCTGTCGGCCAGGTATTTGTTGCCGAGGCGGGCCAGGTTCATCAGTTCGGCCAGGGCTTCGCGGAAACGGTAGTGTTCAAGGCTTTGGCCGATGGCGGCGGGAAAGGAAGCCAGTCCTTGCAGCGCCAGGGTTTCGGCTTCGCCGCTTTCGGCCACGGCCGGCACTTTTCCGCCGAAATATTTGTGGGTCAGCACCAGGGTGCGGTTCACAAAATTTCCCAGTATGGCCACCAGTTCACTGTTGTTGCGGGTCTGAAAATCTTTCCAGGTGAAATCGTTGTCCTTGGTCTCCGGCGCGGTCGCGGTGAGGACATAACGCAACACATCCTGTTTTCCCTCAAAGTCGCGGAGGTACTCATGCAGCCATACGGCCCAGTTGCGGGAGGTGGAGATCTTGTCGCCCTCAAGGTTCAGGAATTCGTTGGCCGGCACATTGTCCGGCAAGCAGTAACTTCCTTCAGCATGCAGCATCGACGGAAATACGATGCAATGAAAAACAATATTGTCTTTGCCAATAAAATGCACCAGCTTCGTGTCCTGATCTTTCCACCAGGGTTCCCAAGCCTGACCCTTTTCGGCGGCCCATTCCCGTGTTGCAGAAATATAACCAATGGGGGCATCAAACCAGACGTAGAGCACTTTCCCGTCGGCGCCGTCCAGCGGGACTTTCACGCCCCAGTCGAGATCGCGGGTCACCGCACGTGGCTGGAGTCCCTGGTCGATCCAAGACTTGCATTGCCCGTAAACATTGGTTTTCCAGTCGTCTTTGTGACCGTCGAGTATCCACTGGCGCAGCCAGGGTTCGTATTTGTCGAGCGGCAGAAACCAATGTTTGGTTTCCTTCAACACCGGTTCATTGCCGCTAAGCACTGATTTGGGATTGATCAGGTCGGTGGCATTCAGTGATGTACCGCACTGTTCACACTGATCCCCGTAAGCTTTTTCGTTGCTGCAATGGGGGCAGGTTCCGCTAATGTAACGGTCGGCCAGGAATTGCTGGTTGGCTTCGTCGTAATACTGCTGCGTGGTCTGCTCGATGAATTCTCCCTTTTCGTAGAGTGTTTTGAAGAATTCCGCGGCCGTTTCGTGATGGGTTGTATTGCTGGTCCGTGAATAGATGTCGAAGGAAATGCCGAATTCCGCAAAGGAATCTTTAATGATGCTGTGGTATTTATCCACAATCTGTTGCGGGCTTACGCCTTCCTGGCGGGCTTTAATGGTGATGGGTACGCCGTGTTCATCCGAGCCGCCGATAAACAGAACGTCCTCCCCTTTCATTCGCAGGTACCGGCAATAGATATCAGCGGGGATATAAACCCCGGCCAGGTGTCCGATGTGAACTGGTCCGTTAGCATAGGGCAGGGCGGAAGTGACGGTGGTGCGTGCGAATTTTTCGGGTTTCATAAGGCGCAATAATAAGGCTGCAAAAGTAGGAAAAATAGTCGATAGTCGATAGTCAACAGTCGATAGTCGGAAGTCAATAGTCGACAGTCGACTGTCAAAAAAAAAGAGGCTGTCGGTGAAGGACAGCCTCTTTTAAGCAGGAATGAGCGTTTTATTTCTGTAATAACACTCTATGAACGTTTGAATAGTCTCCGTTTTGGACACGGATGAGGTAAATCCCGTCGGCGTAGTTGCTCAGGTCGATCCGGGCTTCGGGGCTGGCCGGGCTGGTAATCTGATGCAGGATGCGTCCGCTCTGATCCATGATGGAGATCAGCAGATCGCCGGCAAGAACCGAAGGCATGCTGATGGTAACCGGGCCGCTGGTGGGATTGGGGGCCAGGATCACGTTTTCGATCATCTGATTGTCAATACCCGTTACGATGGTGCCGGTGATATTGATATCATCAAGGAAGAGGTTGTTGGAGTAGCCGCTGGTACCTCGGATACGGAGGAGCAGGCTGGGGGTGTAGTCGTAAGCAGATAGGCTGACGGTTCGCTGTGCCCAGTCCGTTCCAACAGGTGCGGTATAGGCGGATGTAGTGTACAAGGCAGATCCATTTGTCAGCGCGGTGCCGGTTTGTGACCAGAGGGTAGTCCATGTCGAACCACAGTCGGTTGAAACATCAAGCTGCAGTTGATCGTCAGGATAAGATGAACTGTAGAGCTTGTGAGCAAACCAGAAAGAAACAGATCCGTTAATAACCTCCGCGAAGTTCATCGGATCAAGGATAAGGTCATCGATGGTTCCCTCGCCGATGCTATACCAGTCAAGGAAAGCGGACCCTACGGCCGTGTGTCCGTATGCTGTGTTGCGGGTCCAGCTGTTGGCGCCGGCAAAGGTCCAGTTCGTCGGCGGCCAGGCTGTTGCACCAAAATTCTGCGTTACGGGAGCATTGATGGCCGTAAGGAAAGTCGAGAATGTCTGAACGGTCTGGTCATTAAAGGTATTCAGGTCAGTGCTGCCGTTGGGATTGGAGGTATAGGAGGTAAACGAATGGCTGCCGCCAGTGCTTACGGTTTGGGTGGGCAGGGTAAGGGTGGTGGTGGCGCCGGTTGCCAGGGAACCGGTCCAGTTATAGGTCGACACGGTACCCGCATCGAGCTGGTAGTTAATGGTTGCGCTGGTCAGCGTGGTGTTGCCGGGATTACTCAGTGTTACGGTCGGGGTGAAGGTGTTGGAACAAATGGCTGAACCGATGCCGCTAATGGAGGTGATGCCGCAATCGAGTGCGACGGGAACTTTTTGCGCAGTAACATTCAGGACTTCCGACTGCGACTGGGTTACAAAGGCCACGACTTCCAGCTGAGCCAGGTCAACCGGGATGCTCGTGTAGGATGCAGGAATCGTGTAGGTAAGCGTGGTGGTGTAGAAAGAACCGGCGGTAGTAGGGGTAATCGCCGTTCCCCACTGGCCCGTAAGCATGTGGCGGAGCATATGTTGGTGCATATACTTACCATCGGGTGTGATCATGGTTGGATTGTAATTACCGTAGTTTTCCTGGATGCCCTTCACGTTATTTTGCAGGAGGGCTACGTTCAGGTAATTGGTGGTGGCTGCACTGGCGGACGTGTAATAAACTTCAACAAGCACGGTCAGCAAACGGGTAGAGAAATTAAGATCCACATCAATGGCAATATTCGCATTGGCTGTTTCGGTATTGATCGTGGCGCAAACGGATGGCCAGGTAGTGTAGGCAACATCTGTATAACCGCTAAAAAGATGTCGGTTCACCATTCCGCAAGGGTATCCGACATCATCGGCGAACGTCATCAGGGTAAACATGCCATCCCCGAAGGAGGTACGGTAATCCGGTTCCCCGGCGTCGGGTATCGCGTAGCCGCCCTGATGGTAGGCAATACCGTAAACGTGACCGGGATTGGCCGCCATGGCTTGTGCCATGTAATAATGGCCGTTCGGGCAGTATCCGCAATGGATCCCCGTGAATTCTTCGATCAGCGCGTTTTTGTTCTGGACGGTCGTGCTGACAATGGTTTGAGCCTGGCTGTAGGACAAAATCATTAGCAGGACAATGAAGGTAAAGAGTTTTTTCATCTGTGGTTGATTTGGTTAACAGGACAAATATAAATAAACAGATAGATAGATTACTATTAATCTAAAAATTTAGTAAACTATTTTTGAAATATTTTTTTTGCTTCCAATAATTAGTTGAATATTTCATAAAATAGTTGAATTACATTGATTAAGGCGTTTTTCAGCCCCGGCTATTTAGTGAAGATTGTTGTTAAGCTAAATTGTATAGATACGTATTATTTTGATGTTCGTGAGGATTATGAATTGTTTCGTTCGAAAGCCAGGAAGGGGTTTCCAGTGAAATATCCCCCGATAAGGGTATTTTTTCAAGCGGGCATGTTTCTTATTTTTGTTATTAGAAAACACTGAAAAACAAATATTTAGAAAATTGCTTTCGGTGCAAAGGGTGTATGGTGCAAGGCCTGATGGGAAGAGGAAACAGTGGATGGGTTTTTTAATGGGAGGATCACATGAGCAGAGGGGTTGTCAACGGTTTCTGCCTGTTTTTACTGATGGGGATCAATGTCGGCCTGTGGGCGATACGTCCTGTGCAGGCGCAGCATATCAAACCAGCCCAGACACGCGATAGTGTTTGTCGGCCCTGGCACGCAGGGGCGGATTTCCGGATACGGGAAAACCTGGCCGGATTTCAGGACAGCAATTTATGTTCAGGGGGAATTCCAAAATACAGTAAGTTGTGCGAAGCCCCGGGCGGAAAGCTCTACGGCCTGACCTGTTATGGCGGGCTGCACAACGCGGGGGTTTTATTTGCATTTGACCCGTCCACGGGAAAGGTGGTGAAAATTTTGAATTTTGACAGCCTGTACTCCGGCTCAAATCCCTACGGAAGTTTGATGTTGGCGTCTGATGGCCGGCTTTACGGACTCACCCGCAGTGGAGGCCGGAACGGCGCTGGGGTGCTGTTTGAGGTACTGCCTTCATCGGGGCGGTTTACGAAGCTTGCCGACTTCCATGCGCAAACCTCCGGCACCTGCCCCTACGGGAGTCTTACCGAAGGCGCAGACGGCATGCTCTACGGATTAACCTCTAAGGGCGGATGCAACGGAGCCGGTGTCTTGTTTGTTTTTAATCCGCGCACCCAACGATTGTTGCCCCTGGTCGACCTGGACCCTGTGCAGCACGGGCAATTTCCTCACGGAAGCCTGATGCGTGCCGGCAACGGCCTGCTTTACGGCATGACCCGGGAAGGGGGATCTTACGGATACGGAACCCTGTTTGAGTTTGACCCGCAAGGTGTAGTACTGTCAAAAAGGGTGGACTTCGATGGGCAGCAAAAAGGTTGTTATCCCCGGGGCGACCTGGTTTGTGTGGGCGGGGATGTGCTGTTCGGCTTGACTGCTTCCGGGGGCACCAGCAAGATGGGCGTGCTGTTTTCCTTTAATATTACCACTGGGGTCTTCAACAAAATTATGGATTTCACCGACAAGAAGGCTGGAATATGTCCTTTGGGTAGCCTGATGCTGACACAACAGAACGAGCTTCTCGGGATGACCTACCAGGGCGGGGAATATGGGTTTGGTGTCCTTTTCAGTTATGATCCCCTTCGGAAGAAGTACACGAAGAAAGCCGATTTTACCGGCATGAATGGGAAGTATCCATTCGGCAGCCTGATCCAGGCCTCGGATGGGAAAATTTACGGCATGACGCAGTTTGGCGGTGTGAGCGGTGGAGGCGTTCTTTTTGTGTTCGACGCTGAGCGCGGCGAAATACTGAAAAAGGTCGACTTCAGAGGTTATTCAAATGGCTGGGGGCCGAAGAACTAAAATGTAACTTTTTTCGGAATCTGAATTATAGTCCTATCCGTGAACTTTAACTACGCTTCAGGCCCTGTATGAAAGTCCGCTTTCTGCAGGGCTATTTTTTTGCTCCGCGCACTAATTGCAGCGTCACCGGCAGGTGATCGGAATAGCCTCCGTAGTATTTTCCGTTGTTGTATGTGCGATCCGGAACCATTTGACCGCTGCTGTTTTTGTACAACATCCAGGGGCGTTTGAACGGGCGGGCTTGCGGTTTACTATGAAGGCCTGTGGAGGTTCCCTTTAGCAGGGCTCCTGAAACAATGATTTGGTCGAACATCTCCCAGCTTTTGTAGTAATGGCTTCCTTCGCCGCTTTCAGCAACAGCGGCGGTGAGGTTGTACAAATGATCCCAGGCCGGGGCTTCCGTTGTGTTTTGGACGCCCAGGGTGGTCTGCAGGCTGACGTTTTCCGGGGTATCGTTGAAATCACCCATAAGGATAATGGCTGCATGTGGTCTCGCGGCCAGAATGGAGTCTGTGAGCTTACGGATAACCCTGGCATAAGCGAGTCGCAGCGGTTCTGTTTTTTCGGTTCCCCCGCTGCGCGATTTCCAATGGTTGACCACGAGATGCAGGGTGTCGGTTCCGCCCAGCACACCGCAAACATAAAGACATTCGCGGGTTCTGTGCGGATCCAGTTCCGGATCCTTCATGCGGATTTTGTGGTGGGTGATAAGACTGAACGCGGAGGGTCTGTACAAGAGCGCCACATCAATTCCGCGCGGATCGCGGCTGTTCTCGTGTACAATCCGGTATTGCCCTTTCTGAAGGTCTCCGCAAGCGACCAGGTCGTTTAAAACAGTACGGTTTTCGATTTCGGCCAGACCAATGATGACTGGAAGTCGTAGGCTGTCGGTGTGGTATAGTACGCGGGCCAGGTTCTCAAGCTTTTTCGTGTACTTCTTACTGTCCCAACGGTTGGTTGCGCCGGGCAGGAACTCCTCGTCCTGACAGTTGGGGTCGTTGATGGTGTCGAATAAATTCTCAACATTGTAGAAAACCAGGGTAAAGTCGGTGTGCCTGTCCGCCTTTTGTTTTTGGGGTTGCGCACACAGGATGCCGCTGGAGAGGCTCAGCAACAGAGCCGGGGTCAGGAAGTAGCGTGTAAGGGTGCCGTGCATCATAATCTATATTTTATTCCGTATGATCCATTGTGATGACCCATCTGCCCTTGATTTTTTTCCAGATGAGCGTGAAGGTGCCGTCCAGCATTCCCGTTGAACGGGTGATTTTCCACGAGCCTGTGCTGAAGAGGGTCTTTTTGTCGACCATATAGAATACCAGTTTGCTGTATTCCAAGGTGCCCATGGCTGTGGTGTCGGGATATTTGTTTTCGTAGCTGTCGCGGATATTCTGCCATCCTTTTTTTACCGTTCCCTGGCTGATGAACAAGAGGGAATCGCTGCCCCAGTAGTAACTCATGTACCCATCGATGTCGCCCAGGTTCCAGTTCTTTTGCTGGTCCATCATCTGGCGGGTAAAAAAATCCGTCTGTTCGCGGGTCAGCGGCTGCGCCGCCAGTGCACCGATGGTCATGACCATCAAAACAATCAACACTATCCTTTTCATTCCATTAATTTTCTTCCGCAAAGGTAGGTTTTTGGCGGCAATTCCTCCGGATAACTTACCAACACCTGAACAGACGACTGCTTCAGAAGGCGCCAAAGTCTTCCATGTCGCGGCGTTCTTTCTTGGTGGGGCGGCCAAGGCCATGGGGCCGGATGCCCTGACGCATTTCCCGGATCTGTTTCAGCTGCTCGTAGTTTGCAGCCGGAGTAAGGTCTTCCAGATAGTTTTCAACGAGTTTGCCGGCAACCCGATTATGAAGGAGTCCGGTCACCTTCACGGTCCGCAGAAGCGGTCCCTGGCTCACCGTGAAGATATCGCCGGGCTTTACTTCCCGAGCGGCTTTCACAGGTTCACCATCGATTTTTACTTTACCTGCCTTGCAGGCATCGGCAGCCAGTGAGCGGGTCTTGTACAGACGAACGGCCCACAGCCATTTGTCGATGCGGACGGAGGATGTTTCTTCCCGACTCATGCCTGAATAAATTGCAGGGCGCTTCCTTTCTTTTCTACCGTAAGGCTGACTTCAGCTCCAAGCAGCAAGGCACGGTTATCGTCCTGGTGCCCGGCGGGAAAACCGAAACAGATCGGAAAGTCATATTCGGCCGTATGTTCCGCGATAATTTCCGGCGCACTTTTCCCGAAAGGGATCTTGTTGTCGCGCATTTCGGTCATGCCGCCGACAATGAGTCCCCGGAGGCCGCGGAATTTCCCGGCACGGCACAGGGAAAGAATCATGCGGTCGATATGGTAGAGGTATTCGTCCAGGTCTTCAATAAAAAGGATTTTCCCGCGGGTGTCGATATCCGATGTGCTTCCCTGCAAGGCATAGAGCAGCGACAGGTTCCCGCCAATCAGGGTACCGCGGGCGTTCCCCGGGCGGTTCAGTGGATGGGCTGAGATTTTGTAGGCGAGGGTTTTTCCAAACAGTCCGTCCTTTAAGCTTTGCAGCGCTTTCTTTCGGGGCAGCATCCCGTCGCCTTTCACCATATTCAGCGGCATGATCCCATGGAGGCTGACCATTTTTAGTTGCTGCTGAAGGTGGGCGTGGAAAACGGTAACATCGCTGAAGCCGACGATCCATTTCGGGTTTTTGCGGAAACCCCGCCAATCGACTGCATCGATCAGGCGGAGGCTTCCGTAGCCACCGCGAACACAAACCACCGCGCGGATGTCGGGATGATCCAGCATTTGCTGAAGGTCGTCTAATCGTTCTTTATCCGTCCCGCTAAACTGATTATGGTCTCCAAACAGATGCGGGGCGCAGATTACTTCCAGCCCCCAACTGTTAAAGACGCGAAGGGCTTCTTCGATTTCTTTCATGTGGATTTTGCGGGCGGGCGCCACAAGGCCGATCATGTCGCCCTTTTTCAGGAAAGGCGGCCAATGGAGGGAGGATTGCCGGGCTGGGGTCATGGGAGCGTTATTTCTCGCGGAAGTAAAGGACCAGCGGGATGCCTGCATAATCAAAGTTTTTTCGCAACTGGTTTTCCAGGAAACGTTTATAGGGTTCTTTGATGTACTGCGGAAGGTTGCAGAAGAAGGCGAAGGCGGGATAATGCAGGGGAAGCTGGGTGATGTATTTTATCTTAACGTGTTTGCCTTTGTTGGCGGGGGGCGGGTTCTGCTCAATGATGGGGAGCAGCAGTTCATTAAGCTTTGAGGTGGTGACTTTGCGGGTGCGGTTTTTATATACCTGCGTGGCTGTTTCCAGCGCTTTAAAAATACGCTGTTTGTTGATGGTGGAGGTAAAAAGAATCGGAAGGTCGGTAAAGGGGGCGGTTTTTTGGCGCACCATCTCTTCAAACTCCTTGTGGGTGTGAGTTGTTTTTTCCACCAGGTCCCACTTGTTAACCACGATGACCACCCCTTTGTGATTCTTTTCGATGTGGCTGAGGATATGCTGATCCTGGGCCCCGAAGCCATCGGTGGCATCGATCATCAACAGGCACACGTCGCTGTTCTCGATGGCCCGGATAGAGCGGAGGGTGGAATAGAATTCCACGTTTTCGTACACACGGTTTTTCTTGCGCAGACCGGCGGTGTCCACCAGGTAGAAATCAAAACCAAACTGGTTGTATCGGGAATAGATTGAGTCGCGGGTGGTGCCGGCCACCGGGGTGACGATGTTACGTTCGGCGCCCAGCAGTACATTCACCAGCGAGGACTTGCCCACGTTGGGGCGGCCGACCACGGCGAATTTCGGAAGGGTGATTTCCTCCTCTTCCAGTTCCGGTTTGAAGTATCGCACCAGTTCATCCAACAACTCGCCGGTTCCGCTGCCGTTCACGCCGGAGATGGCGAAGAGGTGCTCGAAACCGAGTTGATAAAACTCGGACACATCTTGCTGGCGGGCGGTGTTATCGACCTTGTTGACCACGGCCAGCACCGGCTTTTTGCAGCGCCGAAGCAGTCCGGCCACTTCCGTATCCATCATATTTAGGCCTTCGCTGACATCCATCAGAAACAGGATGGCATCGGCTTCATCAATAGCAAATTCTACTTGTTTGCGGATTTCTTCCTCAAACACATCTTCTGAGCCCACGACATAGCCGCCGGTATCGATCACGGAGAATTCAATCCCGTTCCAGTCCGACTTCCCGTAATGGCGGTCGCGGGTAACCCCGGCCACGGGATCCACAATAGCAGCGCGTTCGCCCGTAAGGCGGTTGAACAGGGTGGACTTGCCGACATTCGGGCGTCCTACGATAGCAACAATGTTTGACATAATCTGATTCTGAGGGCAAAGGTAGTGAAAAATAACCGGATGTTCAGTCATTGATCTGCATAACGAACCGCCCCTCGACAGGCTCGGGGACCGGAACATTCGCGGTTAATGGGATGGCTTGGACCCTTCGACAAGCTCAGGGTCTAAGCCATGCGTAGCCATCTGCAAACTTTGTGGTAACATTAAGTGTGTGTGAATTTGAAAGGTGAATTTTTGTACATTTATTCTGAAAAACAAAAACAATAAATCTTATGATAGCACACATGTACATTTTGGAGTGCTCGGACGGCACGTATTATGTCGGGAGCACAACGTATCTTTCGGAGCGCATCCTTCAACACAATCTTGGTGAAGGCGCAAATTATACCAGCAAACGACGTCCGGTAAAATTGGTGTACTGCGAAGAATTCGACTGGATTGACAGGGCATTTCAACGAGAAAAACAAGTTCAGGGTTGGAGCCGAAAAAAAAAGGAAGCCCTGATAAATCGCCATGCAAAACAGCTTCCTGCCCTTTCAAAAAATTACACTCAATTTGGGAAACCGAAATGAGCAATTAATTCATTTCATCTTGCAGCAACTTGGCTCGAAGCGAGGCTGAGCTTGTCGAAGCCTCTCTGAATACCGCGAATGTTCCGGTCCCCGAGCCTGTCGAGGGGCGGTTCGTTATGCAGATCAATGGCAAAACGCACTAGTTCCCGCCGAGCTTGTCGAGGGGCGATTCTGTTTCGGGATCAAGCCGAATACATGAAAGTATTTGAAACTGGTTGATGATGTTTACGGAGTTATATTAAGTTGAACAGGTTGTCGCAATCGTGTGTTCGGAACGAATTAACTCAATCAACTTATTTAACTCAATAACGAAATTGCATTTTCTCTTCAACAATCCGGTTTGATACCTTAATTGCCATGGGGTGAGGCTTGCGAAAAATAAAAAAAAGGCCCGAAAAGACGGGCCTTTTAATTTCAGTAGCGGGGAGAGGACTCGAACCTCTGACCTTCGGGTTATGAGCCCGACGAGCTACCACTGCTCCACCCCGCAATATGTGTTTCCAAAATTAATTTGGGAGTGCAAAGATATTATTTGTTTCTTTGCTGTGCAATGTTTTTGCAAAATAAATTTTCAGTATGCCACATAAAGCGGGATTTGTAAACATCCTCGGGAAACCAAACGTTGGAAAATCAAGCCTGATGAACGCCCTCACCGGCCAGCGGCTCTCCATTATTTCCCCCAAGGCGCAGACCACGCGTCACCGGATTCGCAGTATTGTGAACGGGGAGGACTATCAGATCGTTTTTACCGACACGCCCGGTATTGTGGCCAAGCCGGCCTATAAGCTGCACGAATCGATGATGCGTTTGGTGGAAACGGCCATCGCGGATGCCGACGTGTTTATCTATGTTGTGGAAATCGGCGAACGACCACAGCCGTCCGAAATTATCGATAAGCTGAACAAGCATCATACACCCCTGATTTTGGTGTTGAACAAAATTGACCTGAGCCGCCAGGAACTTCTGGAAGCCGCGGTACAACAATGGAACGTGCTGCTACCCCTGGCAGAAATTCTGCCGGTGTCGGCATTGCATACCTTCAACACGGATCTGTTGCTAAACAAGATTATTACCTTGTTGCCCGAGAGTGAGCCGTATTTCCCCAAGGATGCGATTACCGATCAGTACGAACGATTTTTCGTTACCGAAATCATCCGCGAAAAAATATTCCTGAATTACGAAAAGGAGATTCCCTACAGCACCGAAGTGGAGATTGAATCATACAAAGACGAAGAAACCATTACCCGCATCTCCGTTATCCTGCACGTGATGAGGGAATCGCAAAAAGGCATCCTGTTGGGGCATCAGGGCAGCGCCCTGAAAAAAATGGCGACCGAAGCCCGTCTCGACATCGAAGCCTTCATCGAACGTCATGTATTTGTCGAATTCCATATCAGGGTCAGTAAGGACTGGCGTGATGATGAAAAATCGTTGAAACGCTTCGGTTATGATTTTTAAACAGCTTACTTGCGGCGTCCCAGCGGAATAAAACGGGGAACCCTTTCCTGGTAATCCGCGTATTCCGGGTACTTCCCAGCGCTAATTTCTTCACCAAAAGCGGAACTTCCCTGAAAAAGAATGATCAGCAATAAACATCCGGCCACCGTCCAGTTAAACCAAGGCGCCCCGGCGGCAACGCTGAAAAAGTAAAAGCATATCCAAAGGGATTGTTCAGCAAAGTAATTCGGATGGCGACTCAGCGCCCACAAGCCGCTGTCGGCAAAGCCTTTCTGCAGGGCTTCGCTGTCGCTTCGTCCGGCCTGCCGGTCGGCCCGTTTACGTCGCTGAAAACGCCATTGCTGGGCATCGGCTATTGTTTCAAATGCGATAAAGAACAGCATCGTTCCGGCCACTATGAAATCGGGCCAACCCAGTGCCGTATCATTGAACTGAAGCGCCATAAGGGCCGGCAGGGTAAATAAAAGAATCAGCGCATTCTGGTAGCCGCAAATAAAGAAGAAATTAAACACGGTCCATTTCCAGCGGGGCTGGAATTCCGGCTTGCGCCGAAGGACCTGCCAGCGGTAGTCTTCTTCTCCCGACCAGAATCTCCAGGTGTAGGCGCCTTTCATTGCAAAATTGGTGGTAAGGCGGATGCCCCAGACCGTTACCAGCAGGGCCATCAATATCAGGCGTGGTGAATACGCTCCGGCATCGGCAATAATCCATACATACGCAACGGGCAGCACACTCCAGAGTTTATCAACCTGGCTGTTGTTCATGGTGAGCTCGCCCACCAAAAAACAATACAGGGTGGCCGCACCCGTTACCCATAGCAGCAGATGAAGGCAGTGCCAAACGGAGGGCAGGAGGGTGATGTCCGAAAACAAAGTTACCAGGGGGATTATCAGCAGGGTGATGAAAAGCAGCAGGGCGGTTTGCAGGAGTCGCATCGTTATTGGAGTTAGGTTAGTACCCGGAGGAAAAAGATGGCCACGAAGGTACAAAAGTTACAGGAATGCTTTCTGGTGTCGGAATTTGAATTAACTTTACCAGCAACAAACCCCCGGTATATATGAAAAACCTCCTGGTGCTGCTTTCGCTAATCCTCGTTATGGCGGGTTGCTCCAAATCCAACCTGAATAAAAACGGCTGCGAAGACCCGCCCATGACCGGAAGCCTGTGCCTGCCGAATATTTTTACCCCTAACGGGGATGGGATCAATGACGTGCTTCGGCTTCGACAGAGCCCCGGATGGCCCAAGGCGGTAAGTCTGGATTTCAAAGTAACGGATGCTTATGGCACCATCATTTTTTCGACCACCGATACCGCCCGGGGCTGGAACGGCAGTTTCGAAGGCGGAACCCTGAAGGGCATTTTTCAGACGGAGGTAAAAGCAACACTCTCCGACGGGCATAGCGTGGATTTTACAGGAACCGTAACCAGTCTGACGGAGCCGGAAAAATTCACCCTGGAGCATTGTGATGAATGCCTCTTCGATCGCCAGTTTGCGGGCAATGGTACGTTTGATGGTAGTCTCCCCAACGGCGAAACCGCGGGCCTTTGTGACTAGGACCGGAGGGATTAGCCAGCGAAGTGTTTAAGCCCATCCATCACAAAGAAAACAGGCCATACCAGCGCTTTCAGAAAGCCGACCACGCCGGCCCAAAAGCCAATGGCATGGGAGATATAGTAAATGGCCGCCCCGATAATCCCGAGGCCGTAAAGTGCGCTGGTGGGCGCGCTGTGCTTCATCTCATTTTTCATACTAGCGTATTTTAAGTATAATTGTGCAAAGATACATCGGATTTCGGGGAATAATCCGTTAATGTGAGTTTAATGGGTTTATAGAATTTACGAAGTCAATTGCTGGGATGAAGTTTATTGGGTATAAATTAAATCGGAATTATTGCGTTGTTCCAAATCAGCCAATCCACTCAGGAAACTTTACCCGGCAACAATACGGCACGAAGCGTAGTTGTTCAGACGATGGGTAAGATCTCTTTTTCGGCAATACCCAACGACGAGATTGATTATCTTTGCTTATTATCACCGTAAGGCAAAGCACATGAAAGTTAACGGAACGCATTACCGCACGCTGTGGATGGAGGGTTCATCCATAAAACTGATTGATCAGAATAAGCTGCCCTTTCAGTTTGAAATCATTAGCTCGCCGGATCACATCAGCAGTTGCGAAATCATCCGGGATATGCGGGTACGCGGCGCCGGAGCTATTGGCGTGATGGCGGGTTTTGCCATGGCGCAGGCCTATGTGGAGGCCGAACGACAGCAGGAGGCGGGGTACATCACCGCTGCGCGCGGGCGGATCGAAGCCACACGCCCCACCGCGCGTAACCTGTTTTATGCCACCGAAAAAGTTTTTGACGCCGGCCGCAAAGGGGGCGCTGACGGGGCATTGACGATGGCCCTGGCGCTGGCGGAGGAAGACCGGCTGTGTTGCCAGGCCATTGGAGAATACGGGGCCGAACTGATCCGCGATAATTGTCAGATTGAAACCCACTGCAACGCCGGTTGGCTGGCCTTCACGGATTTTGGCTCCGCGCTGGCCCCGGTTTATCAGGCGGCCACTCAGGGGAAGAACGTCTTCGTTTATGTGGACGAAACCCGTCCGCGCAGTCAGGGCGCCCGCCTTACCGCCTGGGAACTGGCCAACGAGAACATTCCGCACACCATACTGCCCGACAATGCCGGCGCCTGGATGATGGCCCAGGGAAAGGTGGACATGATGATTGTCGGGGCCGACCGCATTGCCGCAAACGGCGATACCGCCAATAAAATCGGCACCCTTGAAAAGGCCATTGCCGCAAAATATTACGGAATCCCTTTCTACGTAGCGGCTCCCCTGGCGACCTTCGATCGCTTGTGCAGTACCGGCCGCGATATTCCCATCGAGGCGCGCAATATGGAGGAGGTGCTGTATCAAACAGGTCCGGACCGGCAGGGAATGCATCATGAAATCCGCGTAGCCTCGCCCGGCGCCGAGGCCTTCAACCCGGCCTTTGATGTGACCCCGGCACAGCTGATCAGCGGATTTATTACCGAGAAGGGGATCTTCACGCCCTCGGCCGAAAATATCCGGGAAAAACTGGAATACTGATTTTATTCTGGTAAAGCAGGTCAATAGCTTTTAAAAAAACTTCATCAACATGAAAAAAATTGGATTCCTGATCATGTGCGTGGCGCTGCTGCTGGTTGCGTCAGGGCTGGCCCAACAGAATGGATTCGCCGAACCCAGGAACGATGAAATGACAGGGGGCGATACGACAAAAATTCCCGGCTTCAGTTTTTTAAGAAAAATTGTCGGGCAATGGCAAGGTCCTGTATTTAGCTCAACACCCGCGGGCAGCAGCGATTGCTGGCATGTTGATTTCCGGCCGGTTTCGGCCGCCCAGGTATCACAGTATACCAGCATCGATACGAGTGCATTGAATTACACGAGTTTCTTTATTGTACGCCATGACGAGAAATTAAAGATTGCCATGCGAACCGAGGGCGTCTTTAATAATAAAGGTTGCGTTACCTATGAAGTGATGGATTCCCTGAACGAAGAAACAGCTTATTACCGCTTCTCCGATTTTAAGGCCGGGGTGAAACGTGCGTATACGATTTTTCGTTTTCGAGAGGAGGGGTTTGTTATGGAAGTCTTCACAACGAAATTTAATAGCGTAGCAAGGCCTGTATTGCATTCACGGTGGGAGACCAAATTAGCAGGACGAGAAGCCGCCCAGGCCGCTATCCGGCAGTTCAATTTCCCGCAAGCCGTTATGGTTAAGGATTTCTCAAGCTGTTTTCTGAACAGGCCGGAGAGTATTTATTACACTTTTGAAAATGATCCCTACCCGTCTTCACCGCAACCTTATGTGGGTACACTTACCGTAGACCTCAGTACTGAGGATGCGTTGACGGCCCGGGGCGAAGGGGAGATCTATGTGCTTCTCACTACGCAGCCGCTGTTCGACGGAATAAAGTATTTGCGTGAGCGGCTGAATTATTCCGCCCGGTTTATGACCCTGCCGGCGGGCAGCCATCACATCACATTTCAAAATGTGCATCCGGGCTTGTATTACGTATATTCTTTTATGGATAGGGACGGTGACCGGAAGCACCTGAGCGGTGATCTTATGTCATCAAAAACCGATAACATCATAGTGGTGAAGCCGGAAGAAAACGCAGCGGTTCGTTCAATGATTGATATAATTATTCCCTGATCCCGGCAAACAGAAACGTGGACCATATCCTGTCTTATTGATTATCTTTGTTGCGCATCAACTTTTAACGATGGAAAATAATCAGACAATACTGCTGGTGGATGATGAGCCGGATATTCTGGAGTTTCTCGGTTACAATTTGCGAAAAGAAGGCTATACCGTTTATACCGCCGGGAATGGAACCGAGGGCGTGGCCCTGGCACGGGAGCACAAGCCTCATTTAATTATCCTCGACGTGATGATGCCCGGCCTGGATGGCATGGAAACCTGCCACGTGCTGCGCGAACTGCCCGGACTGAAAAACACGGTGATCATTTTTCTGACGGCCCGCAGCGAAGATTATTCACAGATAGCGGGATTTGACGCCGGAGGCGATGATTATGTGGCCAAACCGGTGCGGCCGAAAGTGTTGATAAGTCGCATCAAAGCCTTACTGCGGCGGGTGAAGCCGGAGGAAGGCCCCGAACAGCAGACCCGTGTTTCCAACCTGGTGATCGACCGGGAGAAGTACCTTGTGTACAAGGACGGGAAGCCGGTGGCCTTGCCACGCAAGGAGTTTGAACTGCTGGCCTTGTTAGCGTCCAGGCCAAATAAAGTGTTTACCCGCGATGAAATTTACGATAAGATATGGGGTGATAACGTGGTGGTGGGCGATCGGACCATTGATGTGCATGTGCGTAAACTCCGCGAAAAAATTGACATTGACAATATCAAAACCGTGAAAGGTGTCGGTTATAAATTTGAAGAAAAATGAGCATTCAATCTCCCGTTCGAATTGCCTTTGGGGCGTCGGTCCTGATTACGCTGTTTTTTTCGCTGGCCTATGCCGCCTTTAATGTTTTTTATTTGGGTGAACCCTGGTGGATACTGGCGGTGCTGGCCCTGACCCTCTTTCTTTTTTCGTACGTACTGCTGAGGTTTTACCTGAATCGTTTTTTGTACAATCGCATCAAAATGATCTATAAGACCATACGCCAACAAAAGGCCCGCAGTGGGCCCGATGACATTCGGAAAAAGGTCAACGACCCGGCCCTGATGGAGGAAATAGAGGGCGAGGTGTACGAATGGGCGCAGGAAAAGAGCGCGGAGGTGGAAGCATTACGGCAACAGGAGAAATTCCGCCGTGACTTCATCGGTAATATTTCACACGAATTAAAAACTCCGGTCTTCAATATTCAGGGCTATATTCTGACCTTGCTCGACGGCGGACTGGAAGATCCGACCATCAACCGGGAGTATCTCAAACGCACGGAAAAGAGCGTAAACAGAATGATTGCGATTATATCGGACCTTGAAAAAATTTCACGACTGGAATCGGGCGATCAGGTTTTAAACCTCACAAAATTTGATATTCATGCGTTGGCTGCCGAAACGCTGGAGTTGTATGAGATGTCGGCCGGCGAAAAGCAAATCCAGCTGGTGATGAACAAAGAAACCGACCGTATGTGCCAGGTGAAAGCCGATCGCGAACAGATCCGGGAAGTTTTGAATAATCTGGTGGAGAATTCTATTAAGTATGGGAAGGCTGGCGGTAAAACCAAGATCAGTTTCTTTGATATGGATGAAACCGTATTAATTGAGGTGACCGATGATGGCATTGGGATGGCCGACGAGGAAATTCCCCGGGCGTTTGAACGTTTCTACCGCACCAACCGCGGGCGCTTTGCCGATCAATCGGGTTCGGGGCTGGGCCTTGCCATCGTGAAGCATATTGTGGAAGCTCACGGGCAAACCATTAACGCTCGCAGTTCCATCGGCGTGGGCACCACGATTGCGTTTATGCTGAAGAAGGCCTGATCAGTTCTTCTTGAGCGCGATGCCCAGTTCGTCGAGTTGTTCCTGTTTCACCGTAGCCGGGGAGTCGATCATGACGTCGCGGCCCGAATTGTTTTTTGGGAAAGCAATGTAGTCGCGTATGGAGTCGCTGCCGCCGAAGACGGCGCACCAGCGGTCGAATCCAAAGGCGATGCCGCCGTGCGGGGGCGCGCCGTATTCAAAGGCGTTCATCAGGAACCCAAACTGCGCCTGGGCGTCTTCTTCCGTAAATCCAAGAATGCTGAACATTCGGCGTTGTACATCTTTGTTGTGGATACGGATGGATCCGCCGCCGATTTCCACGCCGTTGATCACAAGGTCGTAAGCGTTGGCGCGGACGGTGCCCGGATCGCTGTCGAGCAGGGCCAGGTCTTCGGGCTTGGGGGCGGTAAACGGATGGTGCATGGCATAGAAACGTCGCGTTTCTTCGTCCCATTCCAGCAGCGGGAAATCCACCACCCACAAGGCACTGTATGTGTCGGGGTTCCGCAATCCGAGGCGGTTTCCCATCTCCAGCCGCAGTTCGCCGAGGGCCTTTTGTGTTTTGGCTTTGGCGCCGGCCAGGATCAGGATAAGGTCGCCCGCTTTCGCGGAAGCGTGATCGGCCCAGCCTTTCAGGGCGTCTTCGTTAAAGAATTTATCCACGGACGATTTGTAAGTGCCGTCGTTATTGACTTTCAGGAAGATCATGCCGGATGCGCCGATTTGCGGGCGTTTTACGAATTCGATCAGCTCGTCGGTTTGCTTGCGGCTGTATTCGGAGCAGCCGGGCGCCACGATGCCTAGAACGCTTTCTGCCTCATCGAACACCTTGAAACCTTTGTCTTTTACGAGAGAGGTGAAATCAACGAATTTCATCCCAAAGCGGGTATCAGGTTTATCGGAGCCGTAGTTGGCCATGGCATCCGCCCAGCTCATGCGCGGCAGGGCGGGGATGTCGATGTCTTTTACGTTCTTGAAAAGGTGACGTACCAGTCCTTCAAAGGTCTGCAGGATATCTTCCTGTGTTACGAAGGCCATCTCGCAGTCGATCTGCGTGAACTCCGGCTGGCGGTCGGCGCGGAGGTCTTCGTCGCGGAAGCAGCGGACAATCTGGAAATAGCGGTCGAATCCGGCCACCATCAGCAATTGTTTAAAGGTCTGCGGCGATTGCGGCAGGGCGTAAAACTGTCCCTGGTTCATGCGGGAGGGCACGATAAAATCGCGGGCCCCTTCGGGGGTGGATTTAATCAGGTAGGGCGTTTCGATCTCCAGGAAATTCAGTGCGTTCATGTAATTCCGGGTTTCGATGCCCATGCGGTGGCGCAGTTCAATATTTTTGCGGACGGGGCTACGGCGCAGGTCGAGGTAGCGGTATTTCATACGCAGTTCATCACCGCCGTCGCTGAGGTCTTCGATGGTAAAGGGCGGGGTTTTGGAGGTATTGAGGACGTTGAGTTCGGTCACCAGGATTTCGATATCGCCGGTGGGGAGTTTTGCGTTTTTATTACTGCGTTCGGCAACTTTTCCGCGCACCTGCAACACGGTTTCACGGCCCAGGCTGCGGGCTTTGGCGCAGAGTTCGGGGTCGGTATCCATATTAAACACCAACTGGGTGAGACCGTAACGGTCGCGCAGGTCAATAAAGGTCATGCCACCCAGGTCGCGCGAGCGCTGCAACCATCCGCTCAGGGTAATATCGGTGCCGGCATCGCTTAATCTCAGGGCACCGCAGGTATGAGTCCGGTACATAGTGTCAAATTTTGCCGCGAAGGTACGAATTTTTTCGGGGCGGCATGGCGGGGGTGGTGTGTGTGGTGGAGACGCATGGCGTGCGTCTGCGGAGTTTTTCATCTGTAGATATCGATTATGGCGATTATTCAGGTGATTTTATGTATGACTCAAAAGTGTTGCCATGCATGAGATGAAACAAGTCATTAGTGTCCACTAAAAAACCATAGAAGTTCTTTGAAATAATTGAAATTCAAT
>CAZPDS010000048.1:16999-20454 GCA_964585485.1 uncultured Bacteroidales bacterium | reverse complement strand
CGTTACCGGCCTCCTGCATAATGCCGTGAACAGCTTCATTCAAGGTACCATCACCACCCACCAGGATAATATGCCGGATTCCTTCCCGGACCGCTTCACGGGCCAGTCGGCTCGCATCCATGCGTCCGGCCGTGAAGGCCACCGAACACTCCACCTGCGCTTCGGCGAGTAACTGCTGAATCAACGGCCAGTGCTGTTGTCCCAGTCGCTTTCCGGCGTTGGGATTAAGAATTACGCGCGCATGTTCCCCCATCAATCTTTACCTTTCGATTTCTGCCTAAACGTGACCAGCGCTACTTTATATTGTTCAATCTGCTCATCCTTGAGCTGACGAAGTTCCGCCAGCAATTTCTTATGAAACTCCAGCGGTTTAAGTAATTCGTTGTAAAAAGAAGTGAGTTCTTTGACCAGGAGATCCCCGCGATCCTTTGCGGCTTTCACGGTTCCCGATAATGCATCCAAACGTGCGCACAGCTCACGTAGTGCATAGTAACGGTCGTTAAACCGGAGCAGACGGATTGCATTCTCTTTTCCGTAGGTCTTTACCAGGGCATTCCACAGCGACCGATCGGCGTTGTAGGCCGTGGTGTTCCACTCAAAATCGGCCACGGTCATGAATTTAATTTTGTATAAATCGCTCCAGGTATCTCCGTTAACATACATTTGGCGATGGTCGTTCATGTTTTGAAACGCCTCCGGAACCAAAATATCAATGGGTTCAAAAAGATTGCACAGACGAATTCTTTCGGGATACTGCGAAGGGAATCCACCGTATAAACCCTCTGCGGTACGGGCGTAGAGGGTGTTGTCCCACAGCATTGGGTTGCGGCCCGTAAGCTGCCGCCAGCGATAGATATCAGCTTCATCGATGGAGAGCGATCGAACGGTATTCCCACTCCACACGAAAGCGACGTCGGCCGGAATCATACGGGCAATATCGCTCAGGTAGGCTTCGGCTTTACCACGGCTCTGGTCGATAAATTCATTTAAGTACCAGGGTGGAATAAACTCCAGCCGGGTACCCGGATAGTCGGTTTTTAACCAATTGTAGATTTCATTGATCACATAGGCCTGCGCATTTTGAAGATTGACAAAACGCGCTTTGTCTTCCGGCGTATAGAGCCCATAGTTGCGGGGCGACGTGCCTTCGTGCGGCAGGTAATCGTCGGATGCCAGCATAATGCAACGAGCACCGGAATCCAGTGCGGGTTTCAATACATTTTTTAAAATGGTGATTGCGTAGGGATCGCCATGTGTCCAGAGGCGGCGTGCTGCTTCAGGAAGGCTATCCACCGACTGCTCATAATTTAAATGATAATACGGGTTGACCATCACCGCGAGATTCATCAGATCGTATTTCCGGCAAAAAGCCGCTGTCGCACTAACTCCGTTCTTGTACACATCCGTTGGCGTATGCCAGTTAAGATTCGGCTGGCCGTATCCGATATAGACTTTATTGAGTTTCCAGCGCTGTAGTTGTTCCAGGTTGGCCACATCTTCTTTTACCTCAGCGGGTGTGTTCCAGGCCGCCATAAGGACCGACCGTCCATCGAAATCGGGGTAATCGACCACCGAGGCCGATTCCAGGAGGAATGTCCGGGGCCGGAGTAACTGGATCAGCGTACTCACCGCGTAATAATCGCCCACGGGCTGGTCGCCCCGGAGAAAGAGAATACGTTGAACCGGTTTGATAAGATAGCCTTGCGACGACGACTGTGAGGCCGCAGCCGGCAGGCTGTCGGAAAACCGAAGGGTGAGCTCGTTGGTCCCCAGACTAAAAATACAGCTGGCGGTGCGCGACAAGCTGTCGGTAAGTTTGGCGGTAACGACCACCAATTCTTTCTTCCAGTCCTTTCCCAAGGCAGACTTCAGGTTTGCTTCCAGGTGGCTTTTGAGCAAGTGGCCAGCGGCCACGGTCTGGGGGGCTGGCTTTTCAGGAAGCAGGATGACCGGAATGGACGCGGGTTTCGCGGGGTCGTACCAGCTTAGGAGCGCCCCGACTTTGATTTCCTTTGGCCGTGGAATCAGTTGATCGGTGAGGCTGTACACCGAATCACGGAAAGGCAGCAAGCGCTCCAGTGGCGTGAAATTCCATTTGCTGTAGCGAAAATCCACCTTGTCAACCCACAGGGTTCCCGTCCCTTTTAATCCGATGTAAATCTTCACATAACGCGCATCACGAGGCATATCACTTTCCACAAAAGGATAGTTGTAAGATCGCCCGATCACCATACCCCAGCCAAATTCATCAATATGCCAGAAATTCGAAAAGGAATAACCCTTAAAGGAATTGTCGATGCGACCCTCAAGGTAGGCACAGTGGACGCGGCCATCCAGCGGTTTCTTCTGCGCATCAAAGTACTCCAGTCGCAAATCAACCGCATCAAACAGGCGTGTCCCCAGGCGTTCCATGTGACCGCTCAGCTGGGCGGCTTTCAGGTAGAGTGTAAACTGATAATTGCCGGGGATCACGGAAATAAAATCGCTGCGGATTCCCTGACCAGGGTCGTTTTCTTCGGCCCGGTCGCGGACAATTTTTACGCTGTGGGCGCCCTCGAAAATTTCACCGGCCGAGAAGCGGAACGAAGAGCGATCGGTCCAGGTAATCTGATCGCCGGCCCGTTGCCAGCCTTGCAGATTGAACTGATCAAGTCCTCCCTCCCCCTGTTCAAAGGATGCATTGGGGGTAAGGTTGCCCTTGTTGAACCACTCCAAACGTTCACCGTAGGGCCTGTCAAGCGGATTGTTTTCAAAACCATCATACGTTTGAGCCTGCCCCGGTCGTACACCGGTCACCAACAGCAATCCCGTCAGTAGTAAGGTTTTTAACCAAATTTTTCTCATTGTATCGTGCGTATTTCTTGATAAGATAGCTGGCAAACTTACAAAATTTGTCGTAAGGATGCTAAAAACAAAAAACCCCGGGGGGCCGGGGTTTCCTTTGTACAAAGCCAATATTATACATCCAGTTCGGCCATCAATTCATCCGATAGCTCCATATTGTGGAACACATTCTGAACATCATCATCATCTTCGAAGACATCGATGATTTTGAGAATTTTCTGCGCGGTTTCTTTATCCACATCGACCGTAGTCCGCGGAATGCGCTGCAACTCGGCGCTGGCGGGCTCAATCTTCATCTCTTCAAGTTTCTTTACGATGGCGCCAAAAGCCTCCATCTCGCTGGTGATATTGAACATGTCCTCCTCCAGGCTGATGTCTTCAGCGCCAGCGTCAATCATTGCCATTTCAAACTCATCCTGATCGATACCCGCGGCCGGAACAGTAAAGACACCTTTGCGGTCGAAGATAAAACTCAGCGAACCGTTGGTGCCCAGGTTTCCGCCGTATTTGTTAAAGTAGGAGCGGATGTTACTGACCGTTCGCTGGATGTTGTCGGTCGTACATTCCACGAAAAGTGCAATGGCGTGAGGTGCATAACCTTCGTAAGTAAC
>CAZPDS010000048.1:0-16989 GCA_964585485.1 uncultured Bacteroidales bacterium | reverse complement strand
TCTTTATCCGACGCCTTACTGATGGCTCGTTGAATATTGTCCTTGGGCATATTGGCCCCCTTTGCATTGGAAATAGCCAGACGCAAACGGGGATTGCTGTCAGGATCGGCACCGCCCTCTTTAACGGCAATTGTCATATCCTTGATAATCTTGGAGAAGATTTTCGAACGCTTAGCATCGATGGCGCCTTTTTTCCTTTTGATGGTAGACCATTTATTGTGTCCTGACATACACTAAAGATTTAAATTTTTACATGAAGGGTTACAAAATTAGCAAGTATTCTCCTAATAGTGAAATTTTAGCGGAAAAAAATGCAGCCTTCGGCTTGTCTTACAGTGGGTCTTCCAAAATAAAAGGCCGCCTGAGCGGCGGCCTTTCCAGGATCCGTGTGAGCAACGGATTAAATATTAACCAGCGTAATACCTGCAGAAACGGGGAACAGTTGTGGTCCCGCATCTTTGCGGAACATACTGTTCAGGGAATAATTCACAAACAAATTAAGATACCCGTACCCGATGCGGAACGTAGCGTCGGCTTTAAACGGGCTGAGGTTAAAATCATCGTGGGTAATAGCACGATAGCGGGTGTCGTCGATTTCCCATACCTGTTTGGTGTTGCTGCACATCCGCAACGCACCAATTACGCCCAGACTTACATGAAACGTAGCCTCATTTTTATAGCGTTTAGTATCAAATTGCAGTAAAAGAGGAACGCGAACCCACGACACCGTAAGCTTATTTTTGTCGTAATCGGCGCCCGGGAGTTGCTGTGCTGTCAGCGTAGATGTGTCGGCTAACAAGATGTAATTGTTCTTGTAAAAATAATTGTTGAACTCGAAGCCCAATCCGGTTACCAGGGTCAGATGGCGTTTTACGAGCGGAACACCGATTTCAAAAATATTCAAACCGAGGCTTACGGAACGACCGGGGACGGGCTCCAGGTATTCGCGGCCATCGGCCAGATTAAACTTGAAATCGCTGTTTACGTAGCTATTCAGTCCCACTTCGAGGCCCATCCATTGGGGATTAACTTTTTTACGTTCGTGCTTGAATTTTCCGAGAGGCCCCATGTGTGCTGAAAAAGGGTCTTTCATACCGCTTCTGCATTCACCACTAGCTGCCGTTGTGGAGTCATTCCCGAAGGTTGCCGTTTCCGATTTTTCGACGTTGGTATTGGCGGCCTGGCTCATGTTGCGGAGCTGGGCTACACCGGAGACTTCCCCGCTAAGGGTTTGCGCGGCATCCACATTGGCCGTGGCCGCACCGCTGACATCAATCTGGGTTTTTTCGGTACGAAGTTTCTGGGCGTCCAGGATGGAAGCACCGTCCACCTCGGCCGTATGGGTGCTTGCTGTACCTTCGAGTTCCAGGTGGGCCGCACCGCTTAGTTCGGTGAGCAGGTCAAGTACTTCCAGTTCCAGCCCCACGATAGCGGCATCATCGATATCCAGTTGCATCACGTCACTTTTCAGGCGGGCACCGCTTCGAACATCGGCTGCGCCCGAAGCATCCAGGCCTTTGAGGGACTTCGTTGAAGCATAGATGGTAACACCATCAAGACTTTCTGCCTTACTTTCCAGGTGGAGGCTTCCGTCTTTAACTGTGGCGCTGATCCGGTCGATCGTTTCTTTGGGACCTTCAATCCACAGGGCCGGAACATCCCCCTGAAGGATCATCAGTTTACACGGCAAATCGTACACAATGCGGGTAAAATTTTCTACTGTCCGCTCCTGTTTCACCAGCTCACTTTCCTGTGCTTGCACACTAAGGGCGGGCATTAGCAGGGTCAAGAGCAAAAATCCCTTCATCCAGGTTTTCATCGTTTTCATATAGTTTAATTTTTAGTAATTTCGTTAAGCTTAGATAGGACGCAGAGGTCCGGGAAAATGTTACACCCGGCTCCACATTTAGCGCTAGCGCTCCCAGGCGAAGGCCCCCAGGGAAACTGCTGTTGTTTGACCCTGGCTGTTCAGCGTGCGGCGGTAATCCACCGGCTCACCAGCCACCGCATTGTAGCCCCGGACCCCCAGTCGGGCCACATCCCAGAAAGTGATTCGGTTTTCTTCCTTTCCTGGGATATCTGCTGCATTCTCCCCGGCGATGGTCTGTTGTTCGCGCTGCTGGCGCAATTCCATCCATTCCATGATGCGTGTGTACTCACCCTTCTCTTCATCAAGAGTGGGCATTTCTTGCTGGGATCTCAGTTCGCCAACGGGCCGCGGCTGCAATGCGACCATCGCGATGCCGGCCCGCTGTGTTTCCATATTCTGCTGGTGGCGATCGTGTTTCGGGTCATGGCGCTGAGCGACGGGTGAAAGTCCTGCCTGCAGGGTAAGCTCTGCAGCCGTCGCAGGGTTTCGCTCCTCTGCTACTGCACGCATCCGGAATGCAGGGGTGGCAGCAGGCCGGGCGAAGCCGAGGGCATTCGGGTTTGGTTTCCCCGGCAACCACTGGATTATAAAAACCGACAGCAACAGCACGAGGAGCACAGCGGCCGCCGACATAGCGTAGCGTAAAGGCCGATTAAAAAGATGCACCCGTTCGGAAATAAAGTGCAGGCCCCCTTGTTTTCGTTTTAAGTCCGCTTTCGCGGGATAAGAAACCGCTTCGGGGATCAGGCGGGCCTTACGCCAACTGTGCCATTCCAGCACCAGGGATGGATTATGTTGTAAGAAATTCCGAAGCTGTTCCTGTTGGAATGGATTCAGCAAGCCTTCCGCATCTTCGAAAAACACCTGCGTGAAATTCTTTTCCGTGATAAAATCCCCTTCCGGAATTATCCGGTGCTTCAGGGCGTCCCGTCCGGCAAAAACGGTCTTTTCTGCCGGCAGTTGAAGGTCGCTCCCGTATTCATCAAAGCAGGCACGAAGATCGTCATGCTCTTCCAGAAAAAGCATAAGAGTCGCCGTTTCCACGGGACCGAGGTTCCCGTCGAAATAATCCAGCATCCATTGCTCGCAGTTTTTCCGGTTAATTTCCATCAGATGACGTTCTCTAATTTGCCAATATATTTCTTTAATGCCAGTCGTGCCCTGAAAATATACACCTTCACCTGGGATTCATTCAATCCCGTGATCTCTCCAATTTCTTCATACGGATATCCTTCATAATCGCGCAGTGTAAGCACGGCCCGTTGAATATCCGGCAGCTGCTGCAAGGCTTCCTCCAACACTTCTTTCAAATCGCTGTACTCATTGTAGACACTTTCCGTATACCGGGGCGCCTCTTCGATAGGTGCATGTTTACGATCGCGGCGGGTATAATCGATCATCGTATGGTAGGCCGTGGTAAACAGATAGGATTTTGCCTTTTCGGCTTCCACCTCCGTGTGACGACGCCACATTTTCTCAAAACTGTCCTGCACCACATCACGCGCCGCATCAACATCCCGGATATTTTTCAGGATAAAGCGGTAAACAGCATCCGCGTGAGCATCCACACAATTATTGTAGTCTCCGACGGTCATTCCGAATCAATAAATTTCACCCATCAGGTCCTAAGACGCTTCCGGGCTCTGCAAAGTTACAGCGGGATCAAATAAAAAGGAACACAAGGCAGGAAACAATTTTTCGATATCAAACCACCACGGGGTATTCAGCCTATTTTTATGTATATTTGTGTTCTATGGAAAGACGTAAATGCTCACGGATTATACGTGGCCAGGCCGCCATCGACGGCGCCGGGGTTCATCTTCAACGGGTACTCGGACTGAAAACCAGTCGGGATTTTGATCCATTTCTGATGCTCGACGGCTTCGATTCCACCGATCCGCGCGACTACATCCGCGGGTTCCCGCTGCATCCCCACCGGGGCATCGAAACGGTGACCTACTTGCTGCACGGTGAAATTGAACACCGCGACAGTCTGGGCAACCAGGGGGTTATCCGGGATCTGCAATGCCAATGGATGACCGCGGGTTCCGGCATACTGCACGAAGAGATGCCCAAAGCCTCAGAGCGCATGCTGGGTTGTCAGTTATGGGTCAATCTGCCGGCGGTTCACAAAATGGTGCCACCCGCCTACCGCGATGTTCGTGCAGAAGACGTGGCCGTAGTGGAAGAAGAGCATGCACGGGTACGCGTGATTTCCGGCGCCTACAAAGGGAAACAGGGAGCTGTCCATGGGGAGTACATCCCCGTCCTCTACCTCGATGTAACGCTCGAAGCCATGGCTGAGTGGCGATTTGCGGGCGTTCCCAACGACCATACTCTCTTCTTATACTTAATAGACGGGGAGATGGCGGCCGACGAAAACATGACCCTGTTCGAAGCCAAGGCCTGCGCCATGCTGATGGAAGCATCCCTTAAAACGGCCGATGTGACCGATGAAGTCGCTGTGAAAGCTGGCCCTAAGGGTGCCCGTTTTTTTCTGCTGGCCGCTCAACCCCTGGGAGAACCCATAGCCTGGGGAGGTCCCATTGTTATGAACACGCAGCAAGAATTGCAGCATGCTTTCGACGAACTCGATCAGGGCACCTTTATCAAACATGATCGCTAATTACAGCCCGAACCCCCACCTGATGGCTCATTTCAAACCAACTTAAAACCCGGAAACCATGAAAACCTCTTCGATTAACGGACTCCTCTTCGGCTGCCTGATCTTCACAGCCACCGCCCTCGCTTCCTGTGGCATTCGCGGCGAAGGCGAAGTGGTCAGCCGAACCTTCGACCTTGAAACCATCAACGGCATCATCAGTGAGGTTCACGCCGACATTCAGGTAACGCAGGACAGCCTTCAGAAAATTGAAATCAGCGCGCAGGAAAACATCCTCGACAACCTGGGGCTGGATGTTTTCGAGGGCATGCTCACCATCGATAATAAAAAAGCCATGTTCAACTACGAACCTATCACTGTGAAAATTTCGATGCGCGAACTACGTCAACTTTCCATTCACGGATCAGGGAGTATACTAACCACCAACACCTTCGACAGTTGCGGATCCGTTGCCCTGTCGATCAGCGGTTCGGGCTCCATCAAGGCCGGGCTGCGCGACGCCAGCACGGTGACGGTAAACATCAGTGGCAGCGGCGAGATCTACCTCAACGGGAATGCACGCGATCAGGAAATCAAAGTCAGCGGTTCGGGTGACATTCATGCGTACGCTTTCCGAACCCAGACTACGGCTGTTAAAATAAGCGGGAGCGGCGATTGTGAAATCCAGGCCGACTCCAGCCTTAACGTTTCGGTGAGTGGAAGTGGCGATGTGTATTTTAAGGGGCGGCCGCTGGTAAGCAGCGACATCTCCGGTTCCGGTGCCGTTCACAACGCAAACTAGCCATTTCTTCCGGGAATTTGCGTAAGTTTGCCATTTGAAAAGTATCTATTAACCTATACTGTTAATGTATGAAAAGTACCCCTGTTCGCCTGCTGTTCATGACCTTGCTGTTGAGTCTGGTCACCTGTGTATTCACCACCTTACTTCCGGGGACCGTTGTGGCCCAGGCGGCCGAGACCGAGTTGGTGCGGAAGCTAAAATCCTTACCCGGCGTAGTTTCCGTTGAACCTTTGAAATACCGCGAACCCTTTCGGGAGAAATACCTCATTCGCGTGAAGCAGTGGATCAACCCGGCAGATACCACGATAGGATCCTTTACCCAGCGTGTATTCCTGAGTCATTATGATGTTGCGGCTCCGATGGTGATGACCACTGAGGGGTATACGGGCGATTACGCCCGTCGCGAAAACTATATCGAAGAACTGGCGAAAATGTACCAGACCAACCAGGTGCTGGTGGAACACCGGTACTTTGCCGAATCCACCCCCAGCCCGCTCAACTGGGACTACCTCACGGCCGCGAACGCCGCCGCGGATCACCATCGGGTTACCCAGCTTCTAAAACAAGTTTATCCCGGCAAATGGATTGCAACCGGCATCAGCAAAGGTGGGCAAACAGCGCTCATTTATCGGACACTTTATCCGGAAGATGTTGACATCACGGTTTCGTACGTGGCCCCCTTGTGTTTCGGGGTCGAAGACGGCCGGCATGAGCCCTTCATTTGCTGCAGTGTGGCAACAGCCGAAGCCCGCGCGAAAATCGAAGCTTTCCAATTGCAGGTGTTGAAAAAAAGAAAAGTCATATTCCCGCTGTTTAAAAAATACTGCGAAGAACAAAAATTCACGTTCAACCTTCCCCTTGAGGAGATTTACGACTACACCGTTTTTGAATTCTCCTTCTCGTTTTGGCAGTGGGGCTTCGACCCGGCGTCTATCCCCTCAAAAAAAGCATCTCCGAATGATATGTTCAATTACCTAATAAAAGTGTGCAGCCCGGATTATTTCGCACGTGAAGGGATTGAAGGACATCAGGCTTTTTATGTACAGGCCGCCAAAGAATTGGGCTATTACGGTTACGACACTAAACCCTTTGCGAAATACCTTGCGGTGAAGTCGGCCGAAAATTACCTGCAACAACTCTTTCTGCCCGAAAACACGACCTTTACCTTCGATACAAGTTTGGCCATGAAGTGCCAGCGCTTCCTGGAAAACAACGACCCCACGATGATCTTTGTTTATGGCGGATGGGATCCATGGAGTGCAGCGGCCGTGCAGTTTGAAGGAAAGCAGCGCATGTACCGTGCCGTGGCGCCCACCGGCAGCCATGCAGCCCGTATTCGTTCCTTGCCCGACGATATCCGGAAACAAGTTACCGACCGCCTCGATCTCTGGCTGAAATAGAGTCAGGTTTAGCGAACGCCTTCAATATCGAATTGTTCCGGATGGAGGCCCTGCATACCGCGGTAAAATTCGCGGATCACCGCCATATCGGCATCATAGTCGCCTGAGGGATGAATGACCGGCCCGATGCCGCCTTTCTTACGACCGTAATCGATGTAGGCCAGTGCGATGGGTACATTTGATTTTTGCGCCAGGAAATAAAATCCTTTTTTCCAACTTGCAACGCGTTCCCGTGTTCCTTCAGGGGTAATGACGATGGAAAGCCGATCGGATTCTTCCATCATGCGGGCCACCTGAGCAGTAACGCTGGCCCCCCGGCTGCGATCAACCGGGATGCCACCCGAGCCGCGAATAATCCATCCCAACATGGGCGTGAAAGCCTCCTTTTTTATCAGGAAGTTGACTTTGACCCGCAGCTTCCAGAAACCAAAACGGCCGATGATGAAATCGCCCATTGCGGTGTGCGGAGCGACGATGATGATGCTCTTTTTCACACCTTCCGGCAAGGCGCCCTGTACATCCCAGCCCAGGGCCCAAAGCACAAAGCGCGAGAGATAATATAAGATAAATGATCGCATGGGCCGCGAAATTACAAAAAAAAATGAAATACCCACTCCGTGCTTATACCTCAGGAGGCATAGAAATGATCCCGGTCTTTCCATCGCTTGTGCGACCAGAGCCAATAGGAAGGCGCCCGCAGTATGGTCGCTTCCATGTGTTGTACATAGGCTGAGATGATTTCGCCATAGGCCGTTTGGGCGGGCTGATCGGCCAGTACCGTAAGATGAATGGAGTACCTGCCCCGCCGCTGCCGTGTCAAATCCGCGTAAACCACCGGAAAATTATACTCCCGGGCGTACTTCTCAGCGCCGTACATGAAGTGCGTCTCCTTGCGTAAAAAAGGTTGAGGATAGCCTTTGCCTTTACCGCCGGGATACTGATCTGCCAGAAACAAGGACGCCGTCAGCTGGTCACGCTCATCGGCAAAGGATTCTCGGATGTTGCCTGCGTGAATGATTTTCATTCCAAAACGCGCACGACGCGCATTCAGCAGGGTATTCATCACCGTATTCGATAAGGGCTTGCCAACCCCTACGGCTTTGTGAGGAAAGAGAAGATTCATGGCACAAATCAGGAACTCCCAGTTCCCGTAATGTCCCGCCATAAATATCACACTACGCCCCTGCCGGGCATATTCCTCCATGATTTCAGGGTTATCACAACAGAAACGGCGCAGCAAATTTCGTTTCGAAATGCTCAGGCTTTTCACCGTTTCCATGAACAGTTCGCCGAAGAAATGATAGAACCGCGTCATGGTATCCCGAACCGGAAAGTCATCCGGGAAACTGGAGGCCAGATTGCGCTCCACCACCCGCCGGCGATAGCCCACAACGCGGTACAAGACCAACACCAGGAACCATCCCAGTGCGTACAAAAGCCACAGCGGCAGCCACGACAGCAGCATCAGCAAACCGAAGAGCAAGTAACTCAATGCACCACGTAGCGGATTATGTGCAGCTCGCATACGGCCCAAGGTTTCAACGACAGTTGACAGTCGACTAAGGACTGTCAACTGTCGATGTCATCTAGTATCCAAAAATATCTTCCAGTTTCAACTTCTTGACCTTACCGTAGTTCTTTAGCATTTTAAAATCGATGAGATCGGCATTACCCAAAACAAGGGTGGTCTGGAACTTACCTTTCACATACTGTTGCTGGAACTTCTGAACGTCTTCAAACGTCAGGTTCGGCAGCGTATTAAAAATATCCCGGCGGAGGTCCTTTTCGAGACCCAGTTTGCGTGCGCTCTCGTAATTGAAAAGGATATCTGCTTTGGTGATGCGCTCGCTGCGGGTGGATTGTATCCATGAACTCTTGGCCAGATCAAAGGCCTTTTCCGATAACGGCATGTTGTTCATCAGCTCGAAGAACGCATCCATGGCCTCTTTCATCTTATCCGTTTGGGTCATAATGAAAGAGATGTTATAGTAATGATCATCCTTTTTCCCCAGCAGGTTCTGGTAGAAGGACATGGCGGCGTAGGCCAGGGCGCGGGACTCGCGCATTTCCTGAAACACCAGCGAATTCATGCCACCGCCAAAGTACTGATTGTAGAGGGTAATCACCGGTTCCATGGCCGGATTATACAGATCGCTCTGCGATAACATAAGGATTTGCGCCTGTTTCATGTCAAAGTTAACCTGATAAACCTTGTTGGCGGTTGTCGGCAATTGGGTATAGAGTGCCGGGGCCGGGGCCGGATTCAGGGTGGAGGCCGCCTGGTGTTTGGCGTTCATCAGACTCGCCACCTGGTCGGCTGTGTGGCTTCCGTAATAAAGTATGGAATGCTTCCAACTGTTCAAACCTTTCAGGCTGGCAAGCAGTTCCAGCGGGGTGATAGCCTTGAGTTCGGCTTCTGATAGCATGTGGGTCATGCGGTTGTTTTCTCCAAAAATTCCGTACATGAGCAAGGTCCCGAAAATAATCTGCGGATTCAGCTTGGCATCTGCGCGTTTTTTCAGTTTATCGTTCACCAGGTTGGTCATGGCTTCCTGATTTTCCACCGGATTGGCCAATAGATTTTCGAATAAATCCAGGGCCCGGGGCATATTTTCAGAGAGACCGCTCAGGTTCACCCAAACTTCATCATCGCCCACATTCACATTGTAAGTACAGCCCAATTTGAAGAATTCCTGCTTCATCGCTTCCGGCGTGAATTCCGATGTACCCAGGTATTTCAGGTACTCAACGGCCAGGGCGAGTTTCAGATCGTGATCAGAACCCAGTTCGTAGACATAATATAAATCAAAGGTTTGATTTTCCCGGTTCTGCACATAATGCAAAGGCACGCTTCCGTTCACCTTAAGGTGCTTAATATCGTTCTGATAATCGATAAAGACAGGCTCAATATCCGCCACCGTGCGGGTTTCCATCATGCTCAGGAACTCCGACTTACTATCGCGGTTAATTTCGATTTTCGTAATTTTAGGTTTCTTGATTTTATCAATACCTTCATTTTTGCCGGTTTTCTTGTACACGACCATGTAGTTGTTGTTGAAATTCGCATTCGCGAAAGCCACCACTTGCTCTTTGGTAATGCTCGCCAAACGATCCGTTTTGCCAATATAGTCGTCCCAGGGAATATCCAGAATAAAGGCATCGACAAATTTCGAGGCGCGGCTTTCGTTATTCTCCAGCGATTTCATGTCGCGCAGCTTGAGGTCGGTAATGATGGCGGGGATCAGCCAGTCGGGAAAATCGCCGGCTTTGATAAGTTCCACCTGCTGCAACAGCAAGTCTTTTACTTCCTCCAGGCTTTGTCCTTCCTTGGGTTTCCCCGAAAGGCTCTGAATCGAATAATCTTTCATGATTTCGGGGGACGAGCTTGCGCTGAGGACTTTCTGCTTTTGTACCAGGTTCAGGTCGATAAGACCGGCCATGGAGTTGGAAAGTATCATATCGAAAACCGTGAGCAAATCCGCTTCACGCGAATTAGCGCCCGGTAAGCGGAAAGCGATGGCCACGTTCTCGGCATCCGGACCCACCACATCCTGAACGATGGGCTGAGTAATAGGTTCTTCCGGTTTGAAGGTAAACGGCTTCACCGTTCCGGCCGGAATCCGGCCCCAATACTGGTCAATCAACGCAATGGTACGATCTGGATCAAGGTCACCGCTCATGCAGATCGCCATATTGTTGGGTACATAGTAGTCGGCAAAATATTCCCGAATTCTCTTCATCGACGGACTCTTCAGGTGCTCCGTAGTGCCAATAACGGTCTGTGTACCGTAGGTGTGGTTTTTGAACAGACCAGCCAGCATAGCAAAATATACTTTATAGTCATCGTTGGTCAGTGTCATGTTTTTCTCTTCGTAAATCGTCTCGAGCTCGGTGTGGAACAGACGGAGCACGGGGTTGGAAAAGCGCTCCGATTCAATCATCAGCCAGTTTTCTACCTGGTTGGCCGGTATGTCGTTAACATAAACTGTTTGCTCCAAAGAGGTATAAGCATTGGTTCCCGTGGCACCAATAAACGAGATCAACTTATCGTATTCATTGGGAATGGCGAATTTGGAGGCTTCGGTCGACAGACTGTCAATCACCTTATATAATTTTTCACGTGCCGCTGTTTCCGTCAGGGGGATTTTCCGGTACACTTCAAAAAGGCTGTCAATCCGGGCGATCATCGGACCTTCTTTGGAAAAGTCGCTGGTGCCAATTTTCGACGTGCCTTTAAACATCATGTGTTCGAAATAATGCGCCAGTCCGGTGGCATCCGCAGGATCGTTTTTACTACCCGCCCGGGTAGCGATCAGGGTTTGTACGCGCGGAGCTTCCTTGTAAACGGTCAAATACACCGTGAGCCCATTGTCAAGCTTGTAAATCCGGGTCCGCATCGGATCGTTGGATACGGTTCCGTAGGAATACGATTTCTGCGCCTGCACCTGAAACGATAAGCCCAGGGCCATCAAAAAGATAAAGGCTGTTTTGAAGATGAATGACGGAATGTTTCTCATATAATTAAATTTTAAGTTTGTTCCGGGGCGAAAGTACGAAATAATCACTGAAAAAAACGCGGGTATTCGACGAAACCCCTATGCTAATCGACCAAATTTCCATGACTGAACGCATTTCGATATCTTCAAAAGAAGATCTTGTAGCCGCAGAGAGAGTCACATACAATCTTTCTCTATACCTTGGCCTGAATGTTAATAATGTAATAATTCGTATGTTTTTTATTGTGATTCAATTCACAATTTAAATAAATATAGCATCTTTGCACTTCAAAGAAAAATGGACGAGCTGCGAAAAAAACGATATTATTTCTTGGTATTGTGCGCCTTAACTTTTGTTACCGCTTGCGCGAATATCGTTGCCCCTTCGGGTGGTCCCGTTGACACCCGCCCTCCGCAGTTTCTTAAATCAGAGCCTCAGCCCGGATCCACGGCTTTTGCAGGGCGAAAAATTTTCTTGAAATTTGATGAATTTGTAAGCGTAAAAGACGCCTATACTAACATTACCATCTCGCCCCCCCTCAAAGATTTTCCGGAGTTCCGGAGCAAGGGAAAAGGAATCCTGATCACGTTTTCGGAACCCTTACCGGCGGACCGGACCTTTTGCATTGATTTTGGCAACAGCATACAGGACATCACCGAGAGCAACATCTTCAGCAATTATCGTTTTGTTTTTGCGACGGGTTCGCACCTCGACTCCCTCTACGTGAAAGGGCAGGTCATCAATGCCTTCACACGTCAGCCGGAAAAAGACATCAGCCTTTTCCTGTACCGGCAAAGCAGCGACAGTCTGCCGTACCACACACCGCCGGAATTTTTGGCTAAATCGCGACCCGACGGCAGTTTTGTTTTCAGCAGCCTGCCGGGGGGCGAATTTTCTTTAGTGGCCATCAACGACAAAAACGCCAACCTGCAGTACGATCCTTTTGTAGAATCCATCGCCTTTGCCGACAGCCTGGTTCTTTCAATGCCAATGCCGGTGGCCGATACGGCTGCAAACGACAGTTTGAAACCAGCACGTGCGGCCGTCCCGCTCAGGAATAACAAACTTTTTCTGTTTACCGAAAGAGATACCGTGCAACGTCTGCTCAAAGTGAATGATAAGCAAACAGCCCGCTTCACGATGATCTTCAATGCACCGGTTGAAAACCTCAGCTACCGTTTTTTGAAGAACCCACCAGCTACTGATTGGCACCTGGATGAATATGCACCCACCCACGACACTGTTACCTGCTGGGTAAAAGAGGCCAGCCTTGACTCCCTGTGGGTGGAAATTACAGACAGGGGCCTTGTTATCGATACGCTGGAATTAAAGCTCCATACCGTGAGCGATACCGCCACAGGTCCCGTCATTAAAAAAGGCGGCAAGGGCGGCGGAAAGTCCGACAGCCCGCAGTCTTTCCACTTAAGCATGAGCTCGGCAACAGGCCCACAACAGGCACAGGAACTCAATCAGGCGTTGAAAATTCAGTTCTCACATCCGTTGAACAATCCGGATCTCCGCGGGATCAGTCTGGAAGAAGTTATTGACAGCAGCGGCTTTCCCCTTGTGGCAAACTTCCGCTTTAGCGATCCCGGCATTCAACGTAAACTCAACATCGAGTTCGCCTGGCGCAGTTTGAAATCCTACCGGCTGATCATCCCAAAAGGAGCGTTTACGGATATTTATGGGTTAAGGAACGACAGCCTGGTACTCAACTTCAGCACCCGGGAGGCCGACTCGTACGGGGTACTAAAAATGGCCATCAAGCAGGACTCGGCCTCCGTGAAGGCCTACACCGGGAGCTACCTCTTTCAGCTGCTTAACGATAAGGATGAAATCCTCCGGACAGAGCAACTGCAGGTTCCCGGTATGCTCACTTATGAATACATGAACCAGGGAGACTACAAGGCGCGCATCATTCGTGACGCCAACCGCAACGGACGCTGGGATACGGGGCATTACCTGCACAGGACCCAGCCCGAGGAACTATTCTATTATTCCGGCGAAATAAAAATAAAACAAAACTGGGACACCGAAATTGACTGGATTATCCAATAATTATCAATACAAATACCTTTCTATGAAACCAACACATATTGAACACATCGGCATCGCGGTAAAGAACCTTCAGGAAAGCATTGCTTACTACGAAAACGTTCTTGGTTTAAGCTGCTATGCTGTTGAAGAAGTCACCGACCAAAAAGTCAAGACCGCCTTTTTTATGGTGGGACAGACCAAGATTGAACTCCTGGAATCTACGGATCCGGAAGGGCCGATTGGAAAATTCATCGAAAAAAAGGGTGAAGGCATTCATCACATTGCCTTTGCAGTAAACGATCTGGAAGCGGCCCTGGCCGATGTTGAAAGCAAGGGCGTTCAGCTGATCGACAAGACGCCGCGCAAAGGGGCCGAGGGCCTGCACATCGGATTTCTTCACCCGAAATCCACCATCGGCGTATTAACGGAACTTTGTGAAGATAAAAACAAGTAATTTCTATCACTATATAAATAACAATAATTATGGCTTTTGAAGACAGAATAAAGGAACTGCTCGAAAAAAGGGAGCAGGCAAAATTGGGCGGGGGACAGAAAAGAATCGATTCCCAGCACAAGAAAGGTAAACTAACCGCACGCGAACGCATCGATCTCTTGCTGGATGAAGGCAGCTTCGAGGAATTTGACATGTTCGTAACACACCGCTGCGGCAATTTCGGCATTGACCAGGATAAGATTTTATCCGATGGCGTAGTCACCGGTTTCGGTACCATTGACGGACGACTGGTGTACGTGTTTTCGCAGGATTTCACCGTATTTGGCGGTTCGCTTTCGGAAATGTTCGCCCAGAAGATTTGCAAGGTGATGGATAAAGCCATGAAAGTCGGCGCACCGGTGATCGGCATCAACGACAGTGGTGGTGCCCGCATTCAGGAAGGGGTGAATTCACTGGCAGGTTACGCTGAAATTTTCGAACGCAATATTCTGGCTTCGGGTGTTGTTCCGCAGATCTCTGCCATCTTTGGGCCCTGCGCTGGTGGCGCAGTGTATAGTCCGGCGCTGACGGACTTCATCGTCATGAGCAAGCAGAATTCCTATATGTTTGTGACCGGACCGAAAGTGGTGAAAACCGTTACCGGCGAAGTGGTGACCGACGACGAACTGGGCGGTGCCATGGTGCACGGCAGCAAATCGGGCGTAAATCATTTTGTGGCCGAAGACGAGCAGGAAGGCATCAGCCTGATCCGTAAACTGCTGAGCTATCTTCCGCAGAACAACCTGGAAGATCCCCCCATGTCGCACTGCGATGATCCCATCGATCGTCTGGACGATTTTCTCAACGAAATTGTTCCCGAAAATCCCAACAAGCCCTACGATGTAAAAGACGTAATTCACTCGCTGGTGGATTACAATGAATTCCTGGAAATTCAGCGGCATTATGCTCCCAACATCGTCATTGGCTTTGCCAAGTTTAACGGTATGCCCGTGGGTATCGTGGCCAATCAGCCCAATTACCTGGCCGGAGTTCTCGACATCAACGCCTCCCGCAAAGGTGCGCGCTTCGTGCGTTTCTGCGATGCATTCAACATTCCGCTGGTGACGTTGGTAGACGTTCCCGGCTTCCTGCCCGGTACGGCTCAGGAATACGGCGGCATTATTATCCACGGCGCCAAGTTGCTGTTTGCCTACGGCGAGGCCACCGTCCCAAAGGTCACAATTACCCTGCGCAAATCATACGGTGGTGCGCACGACGTTATGAGTTCGAAGCAACTGCGCGGTGACCTCAATTACGCCTGGCCATCGGCCGAAATCGCGGTTATGGGAGCCAAGGGAGCCATCGAAATTCTCTTCCAGAAAGACCTGAAAGAGATCACCGATGAAGCGACCAGAGCGGCCTTCATTAAGGAAAAGGAAGATGAATACCAGAAGAAATTTTCCAATCCTTACAACGCCGCCAGTTATGGCTACATCGATGATGTGATTGAACCGCGCAACACGCGTTTCCGCATCATCCGCGCCTTGCAGTCGCTCGCGACCAAAAAGGATGTGAATCCTCCAAAAAAACATTCCAATATTCCTTTATAATCTGAACCGCTATGAAACAAATGAAATATCTGATAGCCGGATGGGTACTGCTGGTCCTGAGTGGCCTGCTTCCCCTCCAGAGCCGGGCGGTTCAGGACACAGGGCGCAACGACAACGCCTACTGGATTGGCCGGGTGCAATCGCACGAGAAGGTGCTGGCCACGCACAATGAATATGTCTCCGACCGCATGGTCTATGACATTCGCAGCCAGTCCATGTTCGTGATGAACCCCATCAATAAATCCATCGACGTGATCCGCCAAATCGGGGAACACGACTCCATCGTGGAATTTGTGAAACTGAATCAATTTGCCGGACAGCCAAAAGCCATGGCCTTTGGCAATAATGTCCTGGCCGTCATTATTGGTCAGCCACATTCCTTCGACACCCTGGTTTGCATCAGCCCGCAAGGAAAAATCCTTCGGCAATTTGGCATGGATTCGCTGATGCAGGGTGTATTCTACAACGTTTACCGCGATCAGTTTGTGGTTTGGTCCCTGGTTCCACTGGGCTATACCATTCACACCCTCGACATGAAGAAAGCGGGATCCGATATGGCGGACGCGCGTTTGGAAAAACACCAGTTTCTAACTGAACCTATTGTTCCGGAAACGCCCTCGCAAAAAATGATGCGCGTTGACCCTTACGGCATCATGATGATCTTTCTGGCCATGACCGTCGTTTTCATTGCGCTGATCTTGCTTTATCTTACGTTTAAGAATGTCGCAAAAGTGTACACACTCGACATCCGGAAACGTTTCCTGAAACGCACAGGAAAAACAGCAGAAGAAGCCGCCATTCCAGACATTCACGATACCACCGGGGAGTTGGGTGCCGCCATCGGTCTGGCCTTGTATTTTTACAAGAACCAGTTGCACGACAACGAAAACACCATCCTCACCATTCAGAAAGCAGCCAGGGCGTATTCGCCATGGAGTTCTAAGATTTACGGAGTCAGAAAACCTTTAAAATAAGTACCGATGAAAAGATTTAAATTCAGCATACACGGAAATCATTATGATGTCGAAATCCAGCAGATTGAAGACGAACAGGCCACAGTGCAGGTCAACGGCCAGTTGTACGAAGTGGAAATCGACAAAAGCATGCAGCTAACCAAAACCCCCAAACTGGTCAGAACACCGGCGATTCCTTCCACCGACGCTTCTCCGGCCACGGCCCGCACCAGCAGTCCGGCCGGACCTAAAGGCGGCGGTACCATCAAATCACCCCTGCCCGGCACCATCCTGAATCTTCACGTAAAAGTGGGCGATGCCGTAAAAATGGGTCAAAAACTGATCACGCTGGAAGCCATGAAAATGGAAAATAACATTGATGCAGATAAAGAAGGCGTCATCATGGATATCAAGGTTTCCAAGGGCGATGCTGTGATGGAAGGCGATGTATTAATCGTGATCGGATAAAAAAGAAAGCATATGGAAAATACTGGAAATGTCTTTCAACTGGTCGCAGCCAATCTCGAGCAGTTCTTTCAATATACAGCCTTCGCCAATTTCACGGTAGGACACGTCATTATGATCCTGATAGGTCTTACCTTCATTGCCCTGGCGATTGTCAAGGAATACGAACCCATGTTGCTGGTGCCTATCGGTTTTGGGATCCTGGTGGGAAATATCCCCTTTTTCCCCGGCCTGAAAGTCGGCGTATACGAATCCGGCAGTGTGATGAACTACCTTTATTTTGGGGTCATTCAGGGGGTTTATCCGCCGCTGATCTTTTT
>CAZPDS010000047.1:0-20652 GCA_964585485.1 uncultured Bacteroidales bacterium | reverse complement strand
TGAAATGTACCAGGTGGAAACCAGGATCCTCAATCAGGCGGTAAAAAGAAACATTGAAAGATTTCCGGTTGATTTCATGTTTCAACTCACTAAAAATGAATTCGATAACATCTTGATATCACAATTGGTGATTTCAAGATCAACGCATGGGGGGCGCAGAAAACTACCTTTTGTATTTACCGAGCAGGGGGTTTCCATGCTTAGTTCAGTTTTAAAAAGTGAAACAGCAGTCGGTGTAAGTCTGAAGATCATGCGTGCTTTTGTGGACATGCGAAAATTCATGATTCACCATGCAGCTATATTTCAGCGAATGGAAAACGTAGAAAAAAAGCAGGCCCAATCAGATTTTAAAATTAACCAGATTCTAAATGCTCTTGACCAAAATAATCTGAATCCCAATCAAGGGATTTTCTTCGACGGTCAGATTTTCGACGCCTATGCGTTCGCTTCAGGACTTATAAGGTCGGCTAAACACCGCATCGTTCTCATCGATAATTATATTGATGAAACCGTGCTAAGCCTGCTTTCCAAACGGAAAAAAAACGTTGCTGCGACAATTTTTTCATCGCAATTTACAAAACAGCTGAAACTCGATATGCAGAAACACAATCAACAATACCCGCCCATCGAATACCACGAATTTTCCAAATCGCACGACCGATTTCTGATTATCGATGAAGTGGTATATCATTTTGGCGCGTCACTGAAGGACTTGGGAAAAAAATGGTTTGCTTTTTCGAAAATGGAGATGAATCCGGCCGAAATTTTATCGAAAATATAGTAGAGACAAGCGCCAGTAATTAAGGCTCAAGCCGGATGGGTGGGCGTTTTAGGCCATTCAATTGATTGGGCAAATTGGATTGAAAGAGTTATGAAAACAACTCGAATTTCGAAGGGTCCGAAAAACGGAGAAGCATACAAGGTCAAAAATATAAAGGACAAGCTCAGGAAGTCGCTCCGGGCCGGCGACACTATAAGCCAGAGATCCTGAAACAAGTTCAGGATGACGCCACTAGCAGGGAGCACTACAAGCCAGAGATTCTGCTCATCGACAAGCAGGCACCGGCTTCAGGACGACGCTCCGGGCGTTGACACAACCCATATGAACATGCTTTGCAAATTCCTATCTTTGCGGCATGAATCAGGAGATCAAAAACGAGGAAACGTCACCGGCACCGAAGAAGATTCAGCAAATCCTCGTGCCCCACGATTTCTCGGAAGCCTGTAAGTGTGCTACCACCTACGGTATTCTGCTGGCACGCATCTTCAATTGTCAGCTTACCCTGGTGCATGTGCTCACGAAAAAGCTGCTTCAGCATACGGAGGCCGGAACGGCCGAAAGCGATGCCCGTAGCCGCCTGGCGACCATCAGCGGCAACATTCAGCAAAACGAAGGCATTACCACCCAGGCCTATGTGCTGAAAGGTAAAACGGATGAGGTGCTGAAAATGATGATCCCGCGTATCAATGCTATTGTACTGGTGGCCGGCATGAACAACATCGGGAAAAATCCGGCGCATTATTTTTCGGCATCCGCCCTGGTGAGCGATTTTCGCGATCTTCGGATTCCCTTGCTGGTAGTGCATAACAAGACCCCGGATCCATCACTGTTTGACCGTGTTATTCTCCCGCTTGATTTTACCCGCGAGTCGAAAGAAAAGGCTTCCTGGGCCGCCTATTTTGGAAAGCGAAACCAGTCGCAGGTTACCCTGGTTCATACCGAATACCGTGATGGTTTTTTCAGCGCGCAGCTTAAAAATAATTTGCTGTTGATTACCAAACTTTTCGCCAGCCTGCAGACGGCCTTCACTATCCATAAAGTGGAAAAAGCAAAACCGGACATTGATCGCTATGCCCTTAGTGTGGCGAAAATGAAGGGTTCCGCTTTGCTCATCATCACGGCGACCAAAGACTGGGGGATTGAAGATTTTATTCTGGGACCCGTGGAACAGAAAATCATTTCCAACGAGGATCAGATGCCCGTTATGTTGGTGAATCCCCGCGACGACCTTTACGTTCCCTGCGTCTGAGGCTTATTCCGGCTGGATTTCCTGCGCCGGATCCCAGAAGACGTCCGTAAAATTCACGATTTTATTTTCAACAACCTTTATCCCCTCTGCTTCCAGCAGTTCCTGCATGAGGTTGCTGCCGCCGAAATGGTGTTTGCCGGTCAGCAGGCCGCTGCGGTTCACCACCCGATGGGCAGGCACAGCAAGGGTTTCGTTGTGGCAGGCGTTCATGGCCCAGCCCACCATGCGGGCCGAACCTTTCGATCCCAGGCAGTTGGCAATGGCGCCGTAGGTGGTCACCCGACCGGAGGGAATCAGACGCGCTACTTCATATACGCGGGCGAAGAATGATTCATCCTTTTTCATCCGGAGGCGTTTCCGATAAGGTAAACTGAATGTACTTGATTTTTTTGCCCTGATCCAGCCAGATCTTTTCATAGTAGGTCTGGATGCCGGCGGCTTCCTGCTCTGGTGCTTCCAGGTAAAGGTCGGCCGTATTGAAATGCAGGTGGTGACCGTGGGTTGCGATAACTTCAAGGGTGTATTCGTACAGTCCGGTGTCGTCGGTCTTCAGGTGAATCACCGCGTCAGGCTTGAGGATGGATCGGTAGAAATTCAGAAAGCGGGCGGAGGTGAGCCGTTTGTTTTGCCGGGCCTTTGCACTGTGCGGATCTGGGAAGGTGATCCAGAGACCGGAGACCTCCTGCGCGGCAAAATAATCACGTATAGAACCTATTTGTGTTCGTACAAAAGCAGCATTGGTCCGTTTTTCTTCCAGGGCTGTTTTGGCCCCGCGCCACATGCGGGCGCCTTTGATGTCAACTCCGATATAGTTGCGTTCCGGATATTTCTGTGCCAGTCCAACGGTGTATTCGCCCTTTCCACAGCCTAACTCCAGGAAGATGGGGTGGGGGTTCTTAAAATAGGCTGTGTTCCATTGGCCTTTCAGGAGAAATCCGTTGGGATCGGGAATGGGGCCAGGCTGAAAAAAATTCGGGAAGGTAGCGGTTTCGGCAAATCGCTGAAGTTTCTTTTTACTCACCGTATCAAAAATTACATGGACAAAATCCAGGCTTCCGGATGCTTGTTCCGGAGTTGCTGTTGCGCCAGTTGCGCTGCTTCCAGGGTAGCGTGGCGACTAAAACAGACTTTGTAAAGGCTGGCGTTTTCCTGTTTAAAATAGCTTGCGTTTACATAGCCTTCCGCTTGCAATCCGCGTGTGAAATTGGCGGCATTGTCTTCCACCGAAAAACAGCCGCCGATGAGACAAAAAGCGCCGTTGGCCGCGGGGGTAGTTTGCACCTCAAGCACGGCGGTATCTGCAATGCGTGGTTGGAACGAAAAAAGGTCGGCGCGGAAAGTTTTGGCCATCGGGCGTTCAGCGGCCGGGGCCTCGGTCACTTGAGGAGTCGCTTGCTTGTTCCAGGGGAATAAATTGCTGGTTTGGGGCATCCATTCATCCAACGGGCCAATGGCCAGGAAGGCCAGCGCGATCATGGCTGCGGCTGGAATGCCGATGGTCAGGCTACGTTTCAGTACGATGGGCAAAGGACGGATTTTGCCGTCATTACCGGCAGACGTCAGCAGGTTTTGCAGGGCATCGTGTTCCCGCACCATGACCGGGGCGATAAAGGAAGACAAGCCGAAGGATCCGGGTAAAAAATTGAGGGTGCCGGCGGGTTTAAACTGAAGGACGCCATCGGCATCGCGGCTTAGCGTTCCAACACGGGCAATCTCAATACTTGCGCCCCGGTCGAGCTGCAACAGGCTCTGCTGCACCTCCCCGGATAGCCGCTGCGAAGCGATCTCGTACGAAATCCCTTCCCGTTGGGCAATGTGGCTGAGCAGCAGTCCGTCGTTTACCGTTAGGCGGGGATTAAATAAAAGGTCTTTGGAGGGCGGTGAAAAGGTATGCAGCACAGGATGTATGCTGGCCGGCCTGTAATTGGCGACAAAGCCACCAAGCCCCGGAATAATCACACAATCGTGTCGGTAAAGCAGTTCGTACAGAGAATTGAGTATCGTCATATAGCAATCTTCAAAAGCGAAATTACGAAAAAAACCGCTTCAGGGTTTCCAAAGGGGACGGATTTATTGTAAAGGCCTGATTACAAGAATGCTTGTTAATGGCTCCGGGGGTGCTTCAGCAGGTCTTCGGGTGTATCAATGGAATGACTTTCCAGGGTGGTAATCTCTACGCGAATGCTAAGCCCGTTTTCCAGCCAGCGCAATTGTTCCAGCGATTCTGCAGTTTCCAGCGCTGAGGGTGGCAGTGCGCTGATCCGTTGCAAGGTTTCACTACGGTACGCATAAAGTCCGATATGCTTGTAATGAAGGCCTTCGGAAACCCAGGAAGCGTTTTCTTTTCCGCGCAGATAGGGAATCGGCGAGCGGCTGAAATACAAGGCCTGGCCCAGTTGATTGCAGGTGACTTTAATGATGTTGGGATTGAAAAGCTCTTCCGTGGCGGTAATCTTTTTACGAAGGGTGGCAAGGTCCGTGGCCGGATCTTTAAAACATGCGGCCACGGTATCGATTTGATCCGGATCGATAAAGGGTTCATCGCCCTGAATGTTGATGTACACATCGTAAGGGCTGCCGTTTTTGTCCAGGCAACGGGCGACTTCGGCACAACGGTCTGTTCCGGTGCGGTGGGTATCAGCGGTCATCATGACCTTGCCGCCAAAGCTGAGCACATGATCAAAGATACGCTGGTCGTCGGTGGCCACCATCACATCCATCAGTGAAGCTGCCCGGGAGGCCTGTTCGTAAACACGTTGTATCATGCTTTTTCCGCCAATATCAATCAGCGGTTTACCCGGGAAACGGGTAGATGCATATCGGGCGGGAATGAGGCCGCAGATGCGCACATCCATGATCATCCGAATAAGCCGAAAAGTTCGGCGTCGATTTTATTGATCATGATTTCCAGATCGGCTGGATTATCCGCGAAGTTTTTCTCATCCACATCCATGATCAGCAACTTGCCGGATTTGTACTCCCCGATCCAGGCTTCGTAGCGTTCGTTCAGGCGGGTGAGGTAATCGATACGGATACTGTTTTCATAATCTCGGCCGCGTTTCTGGATCTGACGCACCAGCGTAGGAACCTCGGCCCTCAGGTAAATCAGAAGGTCGGGGGGTTGCAGAAAGGTGGACATCAGCTCGAACAGGGAGCTGTAGTTTTCAAAGTCACGCGTGGGCATTAAGCCCATGGCGTGAAGGTTGGGCGCAAAAATATAGGCGTCTTCGTAAATCGTGCGATCCTGGATGACAGCCTTTCCGCTTTCGCGGATTTTTATGACCTGACGAAAACGGCTGTTCAGGAAGTATACCTGAAGATTGAAGGACCAACGCTGCATGTCCTCATAAAAACTTTGAAGATAAGGGTTCGTGTCAACGTCCTCATAATGGGGTTCCCATTTGTAATGCTTGGCCAGCAGGGCTGTGAGTGTGGTCTTACCCGATCCGATATTTCCGGCAACAGCGATATGCATAGTGCTAAATTTTATCTGTCGGACTAAAGTAGATAAAAATTGTTGGCCATTGAAAAATGTTGAAAAAAAACTTCAGGTTTGGGCGCAGCGCCTTAGTGATAAATGATCAATTCTTGTCCGCTAAGGATAAACAGCCGGTCGCGCATCATGCAGCTGCTCACGGCGGCGTGCGGCAGTTGGAAAGTCTGTTGTTTTTTATCGAGTTGGTTATAGGCCGTTACCGAACTGTTGGAAAACAGGAAGAGAACATCTCCCATCGGCTGCAGCGCGTGTATTCCTGCAAAGGGCAATTTTTTAAGAAAGGCGCCATAGCGGTCGAACACGTAGAGACCCCGCGTACTGTCGCCAACATAGACATTTTGCTGGTGTTCCAGCATAAACAGGGCGTGGATTTCTTCGCCGGAGGCCAGGTTAATATTGCCGCTGTTTTGCTGCAATTCGCCCTGATGGTTATAGCGTAACAATTCTACGTTCGCCTCGTCATAGAGCCAGTATCCGCTTTCGTAAGAGGTACAGGCCAGGCTAACATTACCCCGTACCTCCTGGGGCAGGATGATTTCACTGCCCTGCAAACTGAGCTTTTGGTCGAGCAAGCGGAGGGATGAAAAATCGCGGCTGAACAGCAAAAGTTTAAGAGGGTCGGTCGCATCGATGCTGGTAAAAAGTCCGGCGTTGAAATCGCTGTAGGTGAACAGAACATGCCCCGCTGTATCGCGGCGGGCCAGGGTGCTTCCTTCCAGGGTATAGAGGTTCCCCAGATGGTCGGCGGTAATGAAATGGGCCTGACACGTCTGGCGGGTTACTTCACGGAAACCCTCCTGAGCGTGAACCACAGGGCTCAACAAGACGACGCAGGCCGTCATCAGGCGAAGGATGCGAAGACCTTTCATGATGCCATTATTTGCAGAAGTTCATCGATTAGTTGACGTTCGTTGTTCAGCCGCGGAATCTTATGTTGTCCGCCCAGTTTGCCTTTTGCCTTTAGCCATTGATAAAACGTACCCTGAGGCGCAATCCGCAGCAAGGGCTCTTTAAGAATCATGTTGTGATAGCGCTTGGCCTCGTAGTCGGAATTCAGCGATTTGAGGGCATTATCGAGCACTTCCGTGAAATAGTCCGGCCGCTCCGGAACCTTATTAAATTCAATAATCCATTCGTGTACGGCCGATCGCGATTGGTCGTAAAACAAGGGCGCAACCGTGTATTCCGACACCACGGCACCGGTTTTCTGGCAGGCAATTTCCAACGCACGGTCGGCATTGTCCACCATTAATTCTTCACCAAAGACATTAATAAAACTCTTGGTGCGGCCGGTAATGCGGATACGGTATGGCGACAGCGAGGTGAAGCGGACGGTATCGCCGATCAGATAGCGCCAGAGACCAGCGTTGGTAGAGATGATAAGCGCGTAGTTTGTTCCCAATTCCACCTCATTCAGACCAAGCGTTTTGGGATGTTCTTTCCCGACTTCCCCCAGCGGCATGAACTCATAAAAAACACCGTAATCAAGCATCAGCAGTAAATCTTCCGAACCGGGCTGATCCTGGATGCCAAAAAATCCTTCGGAGGCATTATAGGTTTCGAGGTAGCGCATGGAGGACGACGGAATCAGGCTGCGAAACTGTTCGCGGTAAGGGATAAAGCTAACACCCCCGTGCATGAATAGTTCCAGGTTGGGCCACACTTCGCCAATATGTTGTGCGCCGGTTTTTTCCAGGATTTTTCGCAATAGTACCAGCGTCCACGACGGAACGCCGCTGATGGTGGTCACATTTTCGGTGGCGGTGGCTTCCGCCATTTGCTCAATCTTGCTTTCCCATTCATCCATCAGCGCAATGCTTAGCTGGGGTGTACGAATGAACTGGGCCCAGAAGGGCGCGTTCTGTATGAGGATGGCGGAGAGATCGCCGTAATACGCATCGTTATCAAATTCTGAGATCTGATGGCTGCCGCCCAGGGTAAGCCCTTTGCCGTTGAACATTTGGGTGTCAGGATAGTTATTGCAGTAAAGCGTAACAACATCTTTCGCCCCCATGAAATGACAGGCTTCCAGCGCCTCTTCACTCACAGGAATGAACTTGCTTTTGCTACCGGTGGTTCCTGACGATTTCGCGAACCAGCGGATTTCCTCAGGCCAGAGAAGATTTTGTTCTCCTTTACGCAGGCGGTCGATCCAGGGCTGGATGGCGTTGTAATCCGATACAGGAACCCGTTCTTTGTACTGTTCCAGGCGGGTGATAGAATCATACTCGTACTTCAGGCCCCACTCCGTGCCCTTCGCCGCGTTCATTAATCGGCGAAACCATTCAAACTGCACTTCTTCCGGGTAAGTCATGAACAGCTCAATCTGGTGCATGCGCTTTTTCATGATCCACGCCATTAATGAGTTAATCAGGGGCATAATCTCGTGCTTATGTTTAGCAAATGTATGAAAAAACCGGCGATCCTGAGCAAACAAGCCCGCCTTCCGGAAGAAAGCGGGCTTGAAGTCTCCCGGGATGGGATAGCGTCATTTATGGTTGTGTGGCGAATTTCAAACCCTTCACACGATCCCACGCTCCACGTGTGAAGTCAGGAATCTGAACGGGATATCCGTTATTCATTACCGAATATTCGGAAAGCGGGATAATGCACGACCATTCGGCCGCATCATATACATCCTGATCCAGCGGAAGTCCATTCCGCAGGCAGTAAATCAGGCGGTAGTCCATAATGAAGTCCATTCCCCCATGCCCGCCGACTTCCCGCGCTTTTTCGCCGATCTCGCGCGAGAACGGATGCTCGTAGCGCTTCAGCAATGAATCCAGGACCCTGTCCGAAACAAATTCGTGGGCATTGGGTTCCAGGGCCATGCGCCGTTCAGGATATTTCTGGGCATAGCCCTCGCTGCCGCTGATGGTATGAAGGCGGCTGTATGGGCGGGGACTGGTGATGTCGTGCTGGATCATGATGGTTTTTCCCTTTACTGTGCGGATGAGCGTGGTGTTCATATCGCCCAGTTTATAAGGGATTTTGGCATAGGATGATCCATCCCCGAACTTTTCAGCGGCGTAGTCGGTCATGCCAAACTGGCCAGTGGATAAGGATACGAGGTAATCCATGCGATCGCCGCGGTGGATGTTCAGCACCTGGCAGACCGGCCCCAGTCCGTGGGTGGGATAGGGATTACCCGTGTGATTCGTGTTGTACTTCAGCCGCCACATATCCCAGTATCCGTTGTTTTCGTCGAACTGCAGCCAGCGCAGATCGTGGATGTAGGCGCCTTCAACGTGTATGATTTCCCCGAAAAGGCCTTGCTGCGCCATATTAAGTGTGGCCATTTCAAAGAAATCATAACAGCAGTTCTCCAGCATCATGCAGTGGCGACGGGTTTTCTCGGCGGTATTGACCAATTGCCAGCATTCATCCAGCGACAATGCGGCGGGAACTTCCAGTGCTGCGTGCTTGCCCTGCTCCATCGCGTAAACGGCTATGGGGGAGTGAAGTTGCCAATGAGTGCAGATGTACACCAGGTCTACATCCTTTTGTCGACACACTGCTTTCCAGCCTTCCTCGCCGGTGTATTCCGATGCTGGGGTACGGCCGTTTTTTTTCAGAATTTCCTGAGCGGCCGCTACGCGATCCGGAACGACATCACACAGGGCGACAACCTTAACGCCTTCGAGGAACATGAAACGGCGGACCGCTTCCTCACCCCGCATACCAAGGCCGACAAAGGCTACACGTACCGTGTCAAGTGCGGGACATTGCAACTGCAGCACATCGGTTTGTCCGGCAGGGCGCGGAGTTTCGGGAAAACGAAGAGGGCCGGATACTTGTCCCCCCGCTTTCAGCATTATCAGTGCAAAGTAGAAAAAGATAATTCGTTTCATTGTCGGTTTCTTTATTGGATCACAACGCGCTGGTATTCGGTGCCCTGTTCGCCGCTTACGCGAAGCACATAGACGCCGGGTGCGGTTCCGCGAAGGTCTACCTCGGTTTTATCACCATTCCATTTGAAGGACTTAATAATGCTTCCCGTGAGGTTGAGAACACTAACCTGCGTGTTCTGCCCGCTGTTGCGGGAAGAAAGCAGGGTGAAAGTTCCTGGATTCGGGTTGGGGAAAACGATCAGTTCAAAAGGATCGCGGATTTCTTCCACTTCATACGGTGCATCATCATACCAGGTGATCAGGTCGCCCGCCACCACGATGGAGGGATTGTAGGTATCCGTGCAGCTCGGACAGGTAGTACCGGTGATGCAAGCCGGATTGAAGGAGGAGCATAGGTCCACGTAGGTGGTGTCGAAAACATATTGCACGTCGACAAGCTGTCCCACCTTAGGGGCTAAATCGAATTGCCATAGTATGGGGATGGTTCCGGGGCACCAGCCATGGCGGTCGTATTGCCAGGTGCCGCTTTGATTGTTGCATCCGGTAGGATTCGGATTACAGGTTCTCCAAAGGTGTTGATCAAAGGTGTTGACACCATTGATTTTAATTTTATGTGTGGATTCCCTGAATTCGGCGGCATTGGCGGTGTTGTTGCTACCCCAGCCGTGACCGGAGGCCATTATGCGCAAGGTAGCGGCCTCTACATCGATACCATAAGTATCGTGCAGATTGAGGGATTTGGGCTCAACGGCTTGCTCAGCGGTGGTGCTGCTTACATACTTGCCGAAGGGATAGGTCTTGTGCCAGAGCGGTGTCACCCAGCTGTACTTGTGGGCCGGTGTACCCTCAATATACTTCACCTCTATGGTAATCATGGAAGCTGCTGGGAAATCAGCAATGAAGTCAATGTGTCCCTGAAGCTGTGACGCCAGATCGGTGATGTCCAGACTGTCGTAGCAAGCTTTGCCGTAAGGGGTGATGTAGCGCATAAACTCGATGAATTCGCCGTTTGAGCCGCGGCTTTGTACCGTGGCGATCACATCCCATTCTTCGCAGCCACCGGCTGGGCATTCGTAGCTCAGGTAGGCCATGATCTTCGAATACGTGCCGGTAAAGCAAGGCAGCGCAATGGTTGTATCCAGACGGTTCAGTGTGCCTTCGGTGGGCATGGTATGAAAGTCAAGGTGATCAATCAGGGTTTGGGTGCGGGTTTGTGTGTTGCTCTGGTCCACCGTAAAGCTGAAGCTTGTGTCAACAGCAGGACCGCCGGACGAGTAGGTGGTGACCTGCAGATTGTGTGTACCGGCCGAAGTTGGGCTCCAGTAGGCGATGTAGTAATCATTTTCGGTAGGGATGGCCTCAATGGCGGCTCCGCCGTCAATGCTGATTTCAATTTTTGAAATATGAAGTATATCACTGTGATCGATGCCCGCCACCACCGACACCGGAATTTTGCCGAGCGTGGGTGCCAGCACGGCAGCGTTGCCCACAGGGCTCTTCACTTCCATCACCGGAAACACAGCCAGGGGGTTAATAACATTGAATGAAACCGTATCGTTGGCGGCGGTCATGATGCTGTCGTTACCGGCCTGACTTGCCACAACCGTGACTACGCCCGGGGTTCCGGTAAGTGTCAGCAGATCGTTATTGACCGTAGCCGGGCCGGAAGCGATGGAATAACTCACCGGCAGCCCCTTGTTGGTATAGGCCTGCAGCGTAAAGGGCGCATCGGTGGTGAGATGGTCACCGATAGACGGGAAGGTGATGTATTGATACTGCATCCCGACCGGAACATTGGGCTGGCGTATGGTGATGTTATCAAATCCCGTATAGGAGCCGGTGGAGTGGATGTACAGATTCTTCCACATGTCGGGGTCTAACTTGTTGCCGGAGCCGGGCGTAAGGCCCAGATTAATGTTTTGCACCTGAGAAATGGCCTGGAAAGAGCCTCCGGTGGGTCGTGCAAACAGCGACAGGCTGCCTGCACCACCATTGGCATCGAAGTCTATCACCATTTTATAAGTGCTCCATTTTCCGTAAATACTGTCGTAGGTAAAGGTGATTTTCGTACCATCGGGTTTCATGAACGAGTTTAAAGCCGCGCACTGCGGAGCTTTAGACAGGTAAAGTCCAATACCGCCCTCATTTGCTTCGTAGGCAGCCACCTGCTCCAGTCCCTTAACAATATATCCGTTGGCGTTTTTATCATAACCGAAGCCAAAGAAGGTTCCCCACCAGGCGGCATAAATATCCACCTGGATTTCCATTACACCGCCAATGTTGAAATCGAATGGCAGAGCCGGGGTGGTGACGCGGGTTGCCGTGCGCCCGATGTTGGGTCCGCCCCCGCAGTAGAAGGCGTACATGGAAACATCCGGGGATGTAAGGCCACTGCCGTAGCCGGCATTGATATCGAGGCAATCCGAATTCGGGTTGGGGCTTACATTGTTGACAGAGGTCCATCCGTCTTGTCCGTTAATCGGGGCGATGGACAACCCATTGAAGTCGTAGGTGTGTTCAAGCATCTGTGCCTGCACCGGAAGCAGACCAGCATGGGTGCATAAGGCCAGTAGAACAACCATCTTTTGCATCACTTTTTTCATATTCTTCTAATTAATTTACGATTATTTTTTTAACGGAAAGTTGCCGGCTGTTTTGAATTTTCAAGACGTATATTCCTTTAGAATAACTATTCATATTGAGCATACGGTTTCCCCCATTCCATTCAAAGGCCAGCAGGATTTTCCCGGTGGCATCCGACACTTCCACCATCGCTGCTTCTGTAAAGGGAAGACCGCTCGTTAACTGGAAGTTTCCATGCGACGGATTGGGGTAAATCTGCAGATCAAAGGCTTCGCGCTCTTCGACTGAAACCACAAGGTCGTAGTAGGTGATGATGTTGGCCGCAACGTCTATTATTGGATTTGCCGGATCGGTGCAGTCAGGACAGGTGGAGCCTGAAACGCAGCCCGGGTTGGACGAACTGCACATATCGGTGTAGTTGGGGTCGAACTGGTAGGTGAGGTTGATGTTCTGATGCAGGAAGGAGGCCAGGTCATAGCGCCATAAAATCGGCATGGATCCCGGGCACCAGCCGGACCGGTTATACTGCCAGGTGCCGCTTTGGTTATTGCATCCCGTTGGATTCGGATTGCAGGTCTGCCATAAATGCTGGGTGTATACGGTGGTTCCGTTAATTTTGATGTTATGTGTGGCTTCTTTGAATTCCGCGGCGTTATCGCTGTTGTTGCTGCCCCAGTTGTGCCCGCTGCTGACGATGCGCAGGAAGGCTTTGGAGATAAATACATCGTTGGTGTCCTGCAGGTAGGCGCGTCCCGGTTCAACGGATTGCAATGCGCCGTATTGACCGAATGAATAATAGTTGTTGTACCAGAGTTTTTCAACCCAGCTGTAATTGGCCGGTGCCGAACCTTCGTGGTATTTCAGCGTCAGGGTGATCACGGATTTGGCCGGAAAATCAACTTGCAGATCCACTTTCCCCTGCAATTGTGACACGAGGTCGGTGACATCCACACTGTCTGCACAGGCTTTTGCATAGGGTGTGATGTAGCGGCAAAGTTCTATGTATTCGCCACTGGCACCACGGGCCATAATCCGCGAAACGCGATCCCAGGGTTCACAGCCACTGGCGGGACAATCATAGGTCAGGTAAGCCGTAACTTTCGAATAGGTACCGGCCATGGAGGGGAAGGTCACCGTGGTATCCAGGCGCTGCAAAAGGCCGAATGCCGGGGCGTTGGCCATCTCAAAATGATCGATAGCAACGTATTCCATGGAGGCTGAATCTTCAACTACTTCAAAAGTAATATCGGGGGTGGTGGTGACAGCGCCGCCCGAACTGGTGACCACCGCATGCATAGTATAGCTTCCGTAGGCCGGGGGCGCCCAATAGTATTGGTAGTAGCCATTGTTGGTCTCCGTGGCGGTGTAATTATCCGAACCTATAACAAAGTGCACGCTGGCAATTTCCAGAATTTCGGAATAGTTGATAGCTGTGTTAATGCACAAGGGAATCTTAAGCAATTTTGGATCGCGCACCAGGCTGCCGTTCACAGGATTCCGAAGGTCAGCGGTCGGAAAGACGGCCAGGGGATCTACTGCTTCAAAGGTTTGCGCCACATCAGCGGCGGGATCAACGCTTGCGTTGCCCGGCTGATGGGCCGTTACGGAGATCATGCCCGGGCCGGTAATAGTGACCACGGTATCGCTGGTCAGTGTGGCCGGACCGCTGATGGTAAAGTTCACCGGTAGGTTGTGGTTGGTATAGGCCCGCACGATGAAAGGCGGATCGGTGGTGAGTTTCGTCGGCGGAATGGATTCGAATACGATGTACTGGTAGCTGGCATCGTACTGACGGATAACGATATCGTCGAATCCGCCAACACCGCCCTGTGAGTGCATAAACAGGCTAAGCCATTTGGCCGGGTCTTTCTTGTCGTTGCTGCCTGGGGTAAGCCCGAGGTTAAGGCTGTTGACCTGCGGAATGGTCGACCAATTGCCGGTGGGGGTTTTGGCATACATGGTAATGGCGCCGGCCCCGCTGTTGGCGGTGAAGTCAATGGAAAAGCGGAAAACATTCCAGTCCGAAACACTGTTATCGTAGGTGAAATTTACTGACGTTCCGTCGGGCTTGGTAAAGGTATGTGCATCGTGATTAGTATTGTTGGCATTCTTCAGGTAAAACCAGCAGCCGCCGTCGTTGGCATCTGCGGTTCCAAAATTCAGCGTGCCGTTGTTGGTGGCATCATAACCCCAGCCAAAGCCAACGCCCCACCAGTTTACCAGCATCTTGACTTCAATTTCCATGATGCCGCCGGCACCGAAATTAAAGGGCAGGGCTGTGGTCGTTTTGCGCGAAGCGGTCTGGCCGATTCCCGGTCCGCCGTGGTTGTAAAGCAGACAGAGCGAATTATCCGGCGAAAGCGCAGAACCACCGCTTGTGTAGTTGATTTCAAAATCACCACCAGAAACCGTCTGGAAGGTGCTTACCCAGTTATCCTGCCCGTTCAGCGCAGAACCCAGGGTTAGGTTGTTGAAGTTATAGGTATACACCGTTTGTGCGTTCGCTTGAGGGATAATCAGCAGGCAAAGCAGGAAGAACATTGGGACGATTGATTTTTTCATCGTTGTTTTTGTTTGAAATAATTTCGTTGAAGGTTCATCACAGCATCCACCACACTTTCGTGGAGCTAAGATCCGTGGAGCCGTATGCAGACGACCAATTGGTGTTATTATAGTTTGCTTCAGAGGTGGGAATTGGGAATCGATAGAAACTAAGGGCGCTTCCTTCCCGCGGTGTACGGCCGGTGCGGCTTAGGGCGAAGGCTTCGGCCGGCTGCCAGATAAGGTCAATCCAGCGCTGGGTATAAATCATCTTCACCTTTTCATCCTGGGTGCTGAAGTTCCAGAGGTCAACCTTGCCTTGTAGCAAGGAAAGATCCAGGGAGGAGGGAACCGAGACTACGTTGTAGAAGGTTGCTGTGCCCTGCGGTAGTTTGGCGGCCGACAGTACCGCATGCCAGTAATAGTAGGAGCCTTGCAAACCGCTCAAAAACTCAGTGTCTGCCAAACCATCGTTCTGGGCAACCCCAATACCGCGTTGGTACGCTTCAGCTTTCAGGAAATGGACCTCTTGCCCTGTCATCAGAATATCGGGTGCATGTCGGTTGTCGCTGATGAGGAAAAAATTGAATGGCGAATATTTGCAATCATCTCCTTTGATAAAGTAGGCTGCATCCGTCTGCCGCTGACTCCCGTAGGGCGCACCACCATCAGGGGCAAAGCCGCTGGGCGGATTTTGAGGATAGGCAACCCATTCACCCTCGTGATTGGTGTCAAAGAAAAGATAAGCACGACGATCGAAAATGCCGCTGCCATCAATGCTGTCGTGGTCCGACATCTGATGCCACATGCTTGTCCCCATGCGAAGGTTTTTGTGCTCACGGAAGGCCCATTCCATGGAACCCTGTGAAAGACCCTGCAGAACACCCTGAAATTCATAGCAGAAGTGAGCCGCTTCCAGCGCAGGGCCACCGAATGACATGCCCACCAGCACCTCCTTGTCTTCATCAATAATTTCTTTCACGATGGCCCCGGCAATTACTGGTTCCCTATCGTACATGCGTATTGCGTGGCGAAGACGCAGAGAGTTGGCGAATTTCTTCCATAATAAAATGTTGCCACCAAACAGCATGTCGTAATTTTTAAAAGTGGCGAAGGGTTCAGCGCTCACGGCCGTCAGGTCAATGTTGTCTTCGCACCATTTTAATTCGTCCAGCAAGAAAAGATAAATGTCGCGCTGCTTGTCAAAAGTCGGGTAAAGCCGGGTGTCATCAATATAACCGTAACCAGCCTCACTAAAGGGAATATCCCCGAAAAGGTCCGTTACTTTAAAAGCCTTGTAAGCCAGGATAATTTTAACCATGGCCTTGATGTTGTTGAGCTCGGGGGAAGGCGTCGCAGTTTCAAAACGGCGCTCTAATTCGCGTACATTGGGAAGTGCCGTGTAGAAGTTGCTCCAGATGCCTTCCGTGCCAATGTTATAGTTTCCCCAGGCTTCTTTGGTGAGAGCCCCCTGCTGATTCTGTTTATACAACACCTCGTTATTGACATAGAAAAGCTCGTTACTATTGCGAAGGCAACTGTTGATAACCCCCAGAAAAAGCGGACCATCACCGGCGGTGGTGTAAAGGTCGGCCGGCGTGTTGATTTCTTCAAAATTCTTGCGACAGGCCGGGCCGGCGGTGAGAATGGTGATGAGTAAAAAGGCGGAAAATATTTTTGTTTTCATCGTCGTATAGGTTGCGGTTAAAATTTGGCTTTTAGTCCGAAAGAATAGGATCGGGTTCCGGGTAAGGAAGCCCATTCAAACCCCTGTGCATTCCCGGATCCGTTGATACCTTCCGGGTTGATTTTATCCGGCAGGCTGGAGTACAGATAACACACATCGCGGCATACAAAATTCAGCGAAAGCTCTTGCAGGAATTGCAACTTACCCACAAATTTCTTCGGAATGTTATAGCTTACGGTGACTTCGCGAAGCTTGATCCAGGTGTTGTCGAGGATACCGGGTGTAGAGACAAATTTCCCCCAACCGCCGTAATTCGGCATGTATTTATAGTAGTAGTGTACGACTTCGGTATTCTCGGTGCCGTCTTCATGCACGCCCTCCAGAATAACACCGGTATTGCTGGTAACGCCATCCGGATCGGTGTAGGGCAATCCGCCGCCGTCACGTTCCTCAAGGGTTGATGGGCTTTGGCCGGTTTGCATGCTGATCACGTAAGTACCGCAATAGATATCGCCACCGATCTTTGAGTCGATCAGCGCACTGATGGAGAGATTGCGAAAAGAGTAGGATCCGGTTAATCCCCAGAGGAAATCAGGAGAAGCGTTACCGATCGGAACCCGCGTGTCTGTAATCAGATATTTGGTTCCTTCGTCATTAACCAGTTTGTTGCCGTCTTCATCGTACAGGTAATCATAACCGCTAATGGTACCATAATCATCACCCGCTTGCAGTATCTGCGCGGGACCATTAAGTCCCCATAAATCGCCGATGACCAACTGAGTCCCTTCTTCGCCAAGGCTGATGACCTTGTTTTTGTTGCGGGTAAGGTTCAGCCCGAGTTTCACATAATGGTTCTTTTTGTCGTAAAGAACACTGTTGATGGTCGCCTCAATGCCCTGATTCGATAGGGTTCCATTGTTAATTTTCACACTGGACGCCCCTGACGACGTGGGAATGGGAAGACCCGGAACAATCTGATCAAAGGAGTATTTGTAGTAGTAGGTAAAATCAAATTCAATGCGGCCTTTCAGAAATTCAGTGCTTAAGCCTGCTTCGTATGAATTGACACGCTGTGGTTTGAGGCCCACCGGCGGTATAGGTGAGGGGAACGTAACGGCCTGCATACCATTTACAAGGTAGGAATTGTATTGGAAGTAGGTTTCGTAAGGCGAGCAATCAGAGGCTGTTTGAGCTGCGCCCAGGCGCACTTTGCAGAAGTTGATCCAGGAGTCCGTGAAATGGAAGGCATCCGAGAGAACAAAACTGACGGAAGCTGAAGGATAGAAATATGAATTATTGTCAGCGGGCAGGGTCGATGACCAGTCGTTACGTCCCGTGAGTTCAAGGAAAAGGTAGTTTTTATACGAGAGGTTCAGAAAGGCAAAAATGGAATTGGTTTTTCGGCGGTAGACCGATTCGCTGGGTCGCACGTCATCCGGATAATTAAACTGTGGATTATCCGGATCTCCGGAAGTGTAATTGGCAAAGGAGTACATGTTGGAATAGTACCATGTGCCGGAATGGCCCGATAGGCCATGGTTGTTTTGGGAAAAGGTACCTGTACCCGCGCTGAACCTCAGGTTGAGTTTAGATCCGAAAATGCTGTCCTTAAAAGCGGTTAACATAATTTCGCTGTTGTTTGTTTGCGACTTTCCCAGCGACTTTCCGTAATAGCCGTATAGTTTTCCTTCCGGATCGGTAGGTTTGTTTTTGGTTTCCCACTCATCGAGGCCGTAATCGATACCCGTGCGCCCGGTAGCTTTTAACCAGGGCAGAATGTCGTAATTAATTGTAATGCCACCTACAAACTTATTACGATCGAGCGTGGTGTTGTTGTTGTTGTAATTCCACCAGAGATAGGGATCAATATAGGCATAGGGGTAGTTTACCCGCTCATTTCGCGATCCATCCCCGTTTTCATAGTTTTCCATGTCTTCGCCCTGGTAGCTGCGCGGAAAACAGTAGAGTAATCCTTTGGAAAAGGAGTTTTCGGATTCGCCCAGTGTCGGGCTGTTCAAACGATTGTAATTGATGTATTGAAGCGAAATGTTCGTGGATATGCGTTTCGAAATGGTAAAATTGGAATTGGAATTTATCGTGGTTTGGCTGTAGTCGCAGTTTGAAACAATGGGCTTACTATCGGTGCGTGTCAGCGAAAGACGGGTGTTGGCTTTCTCCGTTCCACCCTCGGCGGCGATGTTATGCGTGGTGGTCAGGCCGTTTTTAAAAGGCAATTTCAAATTGTCCTCCTGGGGCGACCATTGCCGCATGCTGCCATCCCACCAGCGAATTGTTTGTCCGTTCATTTCAGGGCCCCAGGATACCGCACTACCGTAGTATCCGAACTCCGATGAGGTGGAGGAAACATCACCATTCTGATTCAGGACCAATTGGTCGGTATGCTGAAGGTTCTGATAATAGGGAATCCCGTCGCTACCCACCGGAAATTCAGGAGCGGTAAGTGTTAGCGGTGCACCGCCGCCATATTTGTTTTGTACTTCACGGTAGCGGTAGGGTGTGGTTAGCTTGGTGGTGACGTTGTAAGTGACACCGATACCCTTACGCGCTTTCCCCTTTTTCATGGTAATCATGATCACGCCGTTGGCACCTCGCGATCCATATAAGGCGGAGGCTGAACCCCCGGGCAGGATGTTCATTTCTTCAATATCCTCCGGGTTCAGGTTGTTGATGGCGGACCCCCAGTCATTGCCAGCTCTTACCCCCATACCCTCTGAGTTTTCCATCGGGATCCCGTCAACAACAATGAGGGGCTGATTGGTGGTTAAAAAGTTATTATTTCCGCGAATTACAATTCGTGTGGTACCTCCGTCGATCCCGTTGGCGTTGGAAACCTGCACCCCGGCCGACTTCCCGCTGATGGCACTTACGATGTTCGAGGTGTTGGACTTCAAAATATCTTCTCCGTCCAGCTTCTGGGTCGCGTATCCAACTTCACGGCTCTGGCGCGTGACGCCCAGCGCCGTTACCTCCACTGCTTCCAGTTGCTGCACGGTGGGCGTAAGTTGTATGTCAAGCGTGGTCAAACTGCCCACCAGCATTGTTTTAGTTTCAAATCCAACAAAGCTGAACACCAGCGAATCCTTCGCGAAAACTTTGGCAATTTTGTAGTTCCCATCGATGTCTGTATTCACCCCCTTAGTGGTCCCTTTTACCGCCACCGATACAAACGGCAGTGCACTTCCGTCCGCCGACGAGCTCACTTTTCCACTGATGGTCTTATCCTGTCCATACGTGAACAGAGAGAGAACGAGCATGACCGCTGTTAGTGCATAACGTTTCTTCATAATGATTTAGATAGATTGAACAATGATCGTGTACTTAAGGATGTAAATATACACCTATTTTCAAGGTTAATAGAATTCCGAAAATTTTATTAATTAATTAACTGCTAATCATATAGCAACAAGTAATACGTATCAAAGGTACTTGTCGGCTATATGAAAAATACGCTAAATTATTTAGATTTAGGAGGATTGTTTATCGGGGATTTACAGAAAAGGTAATATGAAAGGGGGTAAAACTTGTAGCGATGATGACGTTTTAGCCGAGAATGGACAAAATGTGGATACGGCTCCCTTTTCGTTGGTCTCAACAAAAAGCGTAATTTTGCAGCATGGCAAATGAAGACCTCTTTAAAAAGATTATTGCCCATGCCAAAGAGTATGGGTACGTGTTTCCCTCGAGTGAAATTTATGATGGATTAAGCGCCGTCTATGACTATGGCCAGTACGGATCCGAACTGAAAAATAACATCCGTCAGTATTGGTGGAAAAGTATGGTTCAGTACCACGAAAACATTGTCGGCATTGACTCCGCGATTTTCATGCACCCAACGGTCTGGAAAGCCTCCGGGCACGTAGATGCCTTTAATGATCCCATGATCGACAACAAGGACTCCAAAAAGCGCTACCGTGCTGATGTTCTCATCGAGGATCATATTGCAAAGCTGGAAGAAAAAGCCGATAAGGAGGTCGCCAAAGCGGCCCAGCGTTTCGGCGAGAAGTTCGACGAAAAACTTTACCGTGAGACCAATCCCCGCGTGTCGGAATATCTCACGAAAGTGAAGGATATCAAAGATCGTTTTTACCCGATGCTGGAAAACAATGACCTGGCCGGGGTAAAAGCCCTGATCGAGGAACTCGGCATTGTGTGCCCCATCTCGGGCAGCAAGAACTGGACGGAAGTCCGCCAGTTTAACCTGATGTTCTCCACCCAAATGGGCTCGGTGAGCGAAGACGCGAGCCAACTCTACCTGCGCCCGGAAACCGCACAGGGAATCTTTGTCAATTTTCTGAATGTATACAAAACCGGCCGCATGAAGGTCCCGTTTGGCATCGCCCAGGTCGGAAAAGCCTTTCGCAATGAGATAGTGGCGCGTCAGTTCATTTTTCGTATGCGCGAGTTTGAACAGATGGAAATGCAGTTTTTTGTCCGCCCCGGTGA
>CAZPDS010000046.1:0-20719 GCA_964585485.1 uncultured Bacteroidales bacterium | reverse complement strand
GGCCACCGCGGCCCGGCTTTCCGAATGAATATCCGCCTTGTGGGTAAGTCCCGGTTCACGAAAATGAACCTGGTCATCAATGGCTCCGGGGATTAAAAAACCGCCTTCAGCGTCGATGACAATGTAATCGTTGTCTTCAAAAAAAGCGATCAGATGGCAGGGGCCCTCATGTATCTCTTTAATAAGGCCCCCCTCCAGGCTTACATAGCCCAAAAAACGCCGGCCTTCATTGATGATAACCGCATTATGAATCAGGTAGGAGTTGCTCATGATGCAGTGGCGGATCAGTCCGCGTTGACCTTTTTATAGGTTCGGCCCCAGCTCTTCATTTTCATTGAGATGACGCCGAAAATAGCTTCTTTAAAAATGCCCTTGCTCATTTTGGATTGTCCTTCGGTTCGGTCTGTAAAAATGATTGGCACTTCCAGAATACGGAAACCGTGTTTCCAGGCCGTGAATTTCATTTCGATCTGAAACGCGTAGCCCATAAAACGGATACGATTGAGGTCGATAGTCTCCAGCACGCGGCGGGTGTAGCATTTAAAACCGGCGGTAGTATCGCGGATCTTCATACCGGTAACCATCCGTACGTAGGCTGACGCATAATATGACATAAGAACGCGGCCCATTGGCCAGTTCACAACATTTACCCCCCGGATATAACGGGAACCGATAGCCATATCTGCACCCTGATGGGCACACGCATCGTAGAGCCTGATTAAGTCTTCAGGATTGTGCGAGAAGTCGGCATCCATTTCAAAAATATAGTTATAGCCTTTGTCCAGGGCCCATTTGAAACCATGGATGTAGGCGGTTCCCAGACCCAGTTTACCTTTGCGTTCTTCCATATGAAGGCGTCCCGGGAACTCGCTCAACATGGAGCGTACGATTTCCGCGGTACCGTCGGGCGAGTTATCCTCCACCACCAGCACATCAAATTCTTTTTCAAGGCTAAAAACCTTACGGATGATCCGTTCAATGTTTTCCTTTTCGTTATAGGTCGGAATAATGACTACACGTTCTGCCACGATAATTTGATTTTGTGTGAACTAACGGAGCAAAGATATGAATATTTTCAATAGGGACAAATTGAAAGCGATGTCTGCTTACTGGTTGCCAGTCGGGCTCAGCGGACGGTATCAGGCATCAAAGGTGCGAGTTTCTTCAGCGCTTCGCCTGCACTGTTGACCGCCTGCAAGGTGATACTGAGTTTGCTGTTGTGTTCTTTCATACGGCAAACGCCCGGGTAATCGCGGACAAAGTTTAAAACGGCTGAGAACATGGGTGAACTGAAATAATCTGATTCCGGGTTTTGCAGGAAATAGCCGGTCAGTTTACCCTCGCGCAAAAACATCTTTTCAATCCCGATTTTTGTGGCCAGGCGGCGCAGGCGGATAATATTTAACAACTCCTTCACTTGCGCCGGCACCGGACCGAAACGATCGATCAGCCTGGCTTCAAAAGCCAGCAGGCCGTCTTCGTCCCCGATACTATCCAGTTCTTTATACAGGATTAAGCGCTCACTGATATTCTCGATGTAGCTTTCGGGGAAGAGGATTTCAAGGTCCGTTTCAACATGACAATCGCGCACAAAAGGTTGTTCTTCCAGCTCCTCCTTATAAAGGTCTTTGAATTCTGTTGATTTAAGCTCCTGCAGGGCTTCATCCAGAATTTTTTGATACATTTCGTAGCCAATTTCAGAAATAAATCCCGATTGTTCGGCGCCCAGGATATTCCCGGCACCGCGGATATCCAGGTCCCGCATGGCAATATTAAAGCCCGAACCCAGATCCGAAAATTCTTCAATTGCTTTCAGTCGTTTACGGGCATCTTCCGTAAGTAGTGAAAGGGGCGGTGCCAGGAGATAGCAGAACGCCTTCACATTGGAGCGGCCCACGCGGCCCCGAAGCTGGTGCAGATCGCTAAGGCCAAAATGATGGGCATCGTTAATGATAATAGTGTTGGCATTCGGAATATCAAGGCCCGATTCAATAATGGTAGTAGAAAGCAACACGTCATAATGACCGTCGATAAAGCGGAGCATGATTTCCTCCAGTTTTGATCCGTCCATTTGTCCGTGTCCAACCGCAATGCGGGCTTTGGGCACCAACTTTTCGATCAGCGCCGCCACGTCGGCAATATTCTGAACGCGGTTGTGAACGAAGAACACTTGTCCACCGCGAGCGAGTTCATACTCAATAGCATCCCGGATGGCATCCTCGTGAAAGACCAATAATTCGGTTTCGATCGGATGGCGGTTGGGGGGCGGAGTATTGATCACCGACAAGTCGCGGGCGCCCATCAGAGAGAATTGCAGTGTGCGGGGAATGGGGGTGGCCGTAAGCGTTAAGGTATCCACATTCACCTTGAGCTGACGGAGTTTTTCTTTGGCGGCGACACCAAATTTGTGTTCTTCATCGATCACGAGTAAGCCAAGGCGGTCGAACGTCACATCCTTGCCCAACAAACGGTGTGTGCCAATGAGAATATCGATACGGCCGTCTTTCAAATCTTTCAGAATTTGTTTTTGTTGGGCCGGTGATTTAAAACGGTTTAGGTATTCCACACGACAGGGAAAATCGGCCAGACGATCCTGAAAGGTGTTATAATGCTGTAAGGCGAGAATGGTGGTTGGAACCAGCACCGCCACTTGTTTGGAATCGTTTACGGCTTTAAAGGCAGCACGGACGGCGATTTCCGTTTTTCCAAAGCCGACATCCCCGCAGATTAAGCGATCCATCGGGCTTTCGGCTTCCATATCGCGCTTCACATCCACGGTGCATTTTGTCTGATCAGGGGTATCCTGGTAAATGAAGGAGGCTTCCAACTCGCTCTGAAGGTAATTATCGGGGGCAAAGGCGAAGCCCTGGGCCGTTCGGCGTTTCGCATAGAGCGCAATCAGATCGCGGGCAATATCTTTAACCTTCTGTTTGGTTTTACTTTTCAGTTTGCTCCACACATTTCCACCAAGGCGATGAAGAGAGGGCACAGCGCCGTCTTTTCCGGCGTATTTCGCGATGCGATGCAAGGAATGAATGCTGACGTAAAGCAGGTCATTGTTGTCGTAAACCAGCCGGATGGCTTCCTGTTGGCGGCCATTCACCATTATCTTTTCCAACCCGCCATAGCGGCCCACACCATGGTCAATATGCGTAACATAATCCCCTGGCTTCAGGTTATAAATTTCTTTAAGGGTTATGGCCTCACGCCGCTGGTAGCTATCACGAAGGCGGAAACGATGATAACGATCAAAGATCTGGTGATCCGTCAACACCGCGATTTTTGCATCATGTTCAATAAACCCCTCGTGTACAGTAGAATTCATCGTTTCATACTGAACAGCCACCCCGGGTTTCGCCTCCGTGAGGTCGTGCAGGATACGGGCAATGCGGCTGAGCTGATTCTCCGCCTCGGAAAGAATGAGAACGCGGTAGTTGTCCCTATTGTAATCGCTGATTTGCCGGATCAGCAAATCAAAATTCTTATTAAAAGAAGGCTGCGGTGTCATGGAAAAGGACACTGTAGCTTCGGGGGTAAAAAAGCCATTTTGACCGTACTCAATCACTCTTCGATCCACCATGGATCGCAAAACTGCCTTACCATCACAGAAACGGTGGAGAATTTCACTTTCAGCATCGCCGGCCAGTTCCGAAAATTTGGCTGTTGCTTTTGAGATTAGCTGATCCATCCGATCACTCATAAATCCGGCATCATCCACCCAAAGCACACTGCCTGCGGGAACATGTTGCATAAAGCTAACGCGTTCGACCTGCACCGTCTGAAGATTCATATCCGGCACGATGCGCACGTGATCCAGTGTATCCACCGACAACTGATTTATCGGATCAAAAGAGCGGATTGAGTCAATGGAATCACCAAAAAACTCCACCCGGAAAGGTTTATCGTTCGAAAACGAGAACACGTCCACAATACCGCCACGAAGACTAAACTGACCAGGTTCGGCCACAAAATCCACCCGGTCAAAATGTTGTTCCGTCAACGTGGAGATCAGTTTTTCAAGGTCGTGATCCTCTCCTTTCCTTAGGGAAATGCCGCTTTCGCGGAAGCTATCCCGGTCCGCCACTTTCTCCGCCAGGGATTCGGGCCAGGTAAGAACGATGACCTTTTTCCCATCCTGCCGCAGGCGGTTCAGGACTTCCGTACGCATCAATACATTGGACGGGTCATGATTAATCAGATCGTCCTTGCGGTTGAAGGCCGAGGGGAAAAATAAAATGTTTTTTTGAAAAAAGTCTTTGCCTGCTTCACCAAAAAGATTTTCAAGATCATTCAGGCAGAAGGCGGCCTGTTCCTTATCCTGCAAAACAACAATCTGATGTTCCGTCATTTTATGAGACAAGGCCGCAATGGCGAGGGCCAGGCCGGATCCGGCCAGACCGGTGCAACGAAGCCGTTTGCATCCTGCATCGAGATGTTCGAAAACCTCCGACATCCTACTGCCGTTGGCATACATTCCGATCAGATCTGCGGGGAGCATAGGGAGCCGATCAATAATAGGTTTTGGTCATCAGATAACCCTGAACGTAATCGTCCACACCTTCTTCCAGTGAATGGAAGGGTTGATCGTAGCCAATGCTGAGGAGTTTATCCATCTTGGCTTCTGTAAAGTACTGGTACTTTTCGCGGATATCCACGGGCGTGTCAACAAAGGAAATATTTGGGACCACCCGCATGCTGCGGAAGGTGTTGGTGGCAAGATCCAGGAACGTGCGGGCCTCGCCGGTGCCCACGTTGTAAATACCGCTGTTCGACCGGCGGGCATAAAAGAACAAAAGAATTTTTACAAGGTCCTTCACATAGATAAAATCCCGCATTTGCTTTCCATCCTCAACATCGGCGCGGTGCGAGCGAAACAGTTTCATGGATCCGGTTTCTTCGATCTGATGAAAGGTATGAAAAATCACAGAGGCCATGCGGCCTTTGTGGTACTCATTCGGGCCGTAGACATTGAAGAACTTTAGTCCGGCCCAGAAAGGGGGCTGTCCGGTCTGTGTCAACACCCACTTATCGAACTCATTTTTCGAAACACCATAGGGATTCAACGGTTTGAGCTGCGGGATCACGTCGTGCGAATCCAAATAGCCGAATTCGCCCATTCCATAGGTGGCCGCAGAGGAGGCGTACAACATCGGGATACCGAAACGTGTGCAGGCGTCCCACATTCTCTTGCTGTAGCCCAGGTTCAATTCTTCAAAAATGGCTTCGTTAAATTCCGCGGTATCGGTACGGGCACCAATATGAAACACAAACTCCACCTCGTCGTGATGCACGTCCAGCCACTCAAAAAACAAGCGGCGGTCGACACGGTCGCGATAGGCCTTGTTTAAAATGTTCATGTTTTTGCTTCCGTTAGAAAAATCATCCACCAGAATAATTTCCTTCAGGCCCTTGTTGTTAAGCTTTGCTAACAGACAACTCCCGATGAAACCCGCCGCACCCGTAATTACGATCATACTGCGTTAAATTGATTGTACAAAAATACACTATCTGCACGAAATTCCATAAAAAAGGGGCAGCGTTTCGGCCACCCCTTTTCGGAACATCTTAGTGTTTCCCGCTGCAACCGGGCGCACACGTGCGGGTTGGAGCTTTTTTCTTGCAACATGCCGGCAACGCATCATAGGCTGCTTTATCCGCCGGCACATTGTCTGCATCATAACCCGTCATGGAAATTTTTGTCCGAATTTTATCCGGGTCTGTTTTCGATGGCAGATAGGTTACCGTCAGCACTTTTTCGTTCAGGTCAAGGACGGATTTCTTCACGCCCTTCTCGTAGGCAAGTGCGCCTTCCAGACGATCCTTGCACATGCCACATTGCGCAGAGGTTTTAATTTTTACCTCCATGGTCTTCGACTTTGAGGCGCTCTGCGCCACTCCACTACTCACAAAAAGCAGCACAAAAAAGGCTGCCATCCACATTTTCGTTTTCATTGGCTTAATTTTAATTTATGAATACTTTATTTCTCCGGATAATTCATTCATTTCCCTAGTTTATAACGGAGTCCGGCGTAGAAAGTGCGACCCATCAGCGGCCCCCAGATCATGGAAGCGTCAAAGTAGGGGCTATCCGGATTATCCGGGCTAACAATCGGGTGATGTTGCGTCACATTGAGCAGATTTTCACCGCCGGCATAAATATCCAAAACACGGAATTTTTTGGTAATCTGCGCATGCAGTATGAAGTAGTCAGGGGAATAATCTGCCCGGGCATATACTTCCGGGCTCCCACCGGTATAGGGCAAACGACTCGGTCCGTTGTACTGGGAAGTCACATCAAATTTCCATCTTTCATATTTCGTTGCGTAGGAAAGCGTCAGCAGACCCTTGTATTTGCTCACATAAGGTGTTTGCTTCAACATGCCGTTATAGGTTGATTTTGAATCATTCCAGCGGAAGGCCAGCGACACATCAAAACGTTTAAGCGGCTGTACGGTAACATCCGCCTGAAAGCTATTGGAATAGGATCGTCCGTTCAGATTATAAAAAACAATTTTATGCACGTCCTGATCCATATCCACAATGATACGGTTGGTAAAATCCGTCCGATAGAAATCCGCGCTCAGCGTAATTTTCCGATTCTCGTCGATAGCGAATTCCTGCGTCACATTTAATCCGTAATTCCAGGCATGTTCCATGTGAAAATCCTCATTAAACTGCAATAGGCGATTAGAAGCCAGGTAGCTCATGTTTTCTGTTAGCACCCTGGGCGAGCGGTAACCTCGTCCGGCCGAAGCCCGAAGAGTGGTCTGTTCAGTGATATTCCACCGCAGGTGAAGTCGCGGTGTGAGCAATACGCCGTAATCGTTGTGGTAATCGGCGCGGAAACCGAGAATCACGTCCAGCTTCAACGGAAGTTCGTAAGTGTATTGTCCGAAGGCGCCCGGCACCCATTCGGTCCGAGCGAAGGCTGAATCGTTAAGCTGTTCGCGGGTATCATCCAGCATAAAGCTTGCGCCGGTACTGATCTTATGATGACTGTGTTTAATGATGGATTGATAGATCAGGTTGGCGTAAGCGCTGGTTTGTGTGGCATCATAAACCGTACGTCCGAAGAAAGATTCCTGGTCGTGCCAGGTTCCGGAAGCAATAATCCCCAGGCTTTGATAGGGTTTTTTAAAGCGGAAGCCAGACTTCACGATAGCCTGCAGGCGCTTCGTAGCCACCTCCGATCCGTACAGAAAAGTGCTGCTTTCAGCGGGGGGTGCATAATAGGAGATTTGTCCTCCGCGACGTTCTTCCTGAAGATAGTTTAGGATCACCTGGGTGTGTCCGTCGTTCTTATCTTCAAAAGTCCATCGGTTCACCACATTCGCCTGCCAGCCCAGAGGCATATCCAGGAAGCCATCACTGTTATGATCAAATTTGTATTGATTGAAGGAGCCGTGTGTCAGGAGCATGGTGCTGACCCGTTCGCCCACTTTCATCACCGCGTTAATGTTGCCTTCAAAGCGCAGGTCGCTACTTCCGTACAGGTTCACGAATAGCTGTTCCGACGTGTGCTCCGGTTTTTTGTATTCTACATTGATCTGGCCGGTGGTCGATTCATAGCCGTTAATCACCGAAGAGGTTCCTTTGGAAACCTGGATGGACTGCATCCAGGAACCCGGAATGTAGTTCAGGCCGTAGTTTGAAGCCAGGCCACGCATGGCCGGAACATTTTCAATCATCAGTTGACTGTATATCCCGGAAAGGCCGAGCATCTGAATCTTGCGGGCACCGGTGATAGCATCGGCATAGCCCACATCGACCGTGGCCGAATTTTCAAAACTTTCCGAAAGGTTACAACAGGCCAGTTTTTGCAAACCGCTCTCGGTTGTAATTTCCGTTTTAATAGCGTTCATTTTGGAAACAAAGCTGCCTTCACCGCCGCCACTGATTGTAACAGCGGAAAGGTCAGCCGCCGATTCCAGGAAAAACTCGATACGCTTTTGGCCGGGTACAACGACGACCGTATCGTTCTGAAAACCCACAAAACTGGCCACCAGCCGGTTTTCGTTTCCTTTCGCTTTTGGGATTTTAAATTCCCCGAATTCATCGGTAGTTGCCACCTGGGTCGCTCCCACCCAATAAACATTGGCAAAAGCAAGACGATGCCCATGGCCTTGTTTGTGTTCATCGTGTTCGGGGGCCTGGCCTCCTGCATGCTCATCTCCGGATTCCTCATGTATATCGTGGGCTTCGCCGGTCACAGAACCCCGGATCACGTCCTGAGCTTTGGCCAGGGAAGGCAGGCTCAGGAAAAGCAGTATAAGAGACCCCATCCGTAAAAAATTCGCTGTATTTTTTGACATAATTATTCTCCTGAAAATTTACCATTCATCCAAATTACTACAAGCATAAAGCCTGCGAAAAAGCGGTAAAAAATCAGAGACGTAGCGAAGACAAGAGGGCGGGGTTTATCAGCGGAGGAATGAACTCCATGCACGCGGCCCCGGAAATGGGCCAGGCGTTATAATCCGAACAAACGGCAGGTTGTTGAGGCAACAGAGCCTGGGATAACCATTGGAAAGGAAGCTGAATTTTCTGAACCGATGATTTGAAGAACTGAAAACCGATCTTCAGGTACACAGGGCTGGTACTGCAGCAATGGAAGGAATGATCGTTTTCCAGCACAGAATGATCATGGGCTGAATGGACTGTACGGTCTTTGGCGGTGGCGCAGCAGGCGATTTCATCGTGATGACAACAACTGCCACCGTCGCGCTGTTGAAAAAGAATCTCGGTCACCTTATGCTCCCGGCATTGGTGAATAAAGAAAAACAAACCGCCGGAGGTTGACACAAAGAGTGCAACAAATATAGAAAGGGCGATATACTGGATAACTTTTTTCACGGACACAAAAGTAATTTAAAATCGTTCTAAAAGCTCAGTATTAACAGTTTTTAACAAGCCTTCCGGCGAAACGTGATCAATGAGGACGAATCCGCCTCCCTTCTTCGCTGGTTTACCAGGCGCCAAACTTTCGTTACATTTGTCATAAAAAAATCAGATGCCAGGTTCCGATATACAGCATGGATTAAGGGAATTGTTTTTTCGCTGGAGTGGTCAGGAAAGCGAAAGCGTAGAGCTCCTTCCGGGCTCCGGTTCAGCGCGGCGGTATTTCCGCTTGCGTGGGGGGGCCCACAGCGCGCTTGGTGCGTACAATCACGACGTACAAGAGAACGAAGCCTTCTATTCGTTCACGCGGCATTTTCTCCGGGCAGGTCTCCCCGTTCCACAACTCTACCTCACACACGACACCCTTCCGCTATATTTACTGGAAGACCTTGGTGACGAGACTCTGTTTTCGCGCCTGACAGAAATTCGTCAGCAGGGAAGTTCGGAAAACGAGATTACCGGACTGTACCGGCGCGTTCTCGATTATTTGCCGGCGTTTCAGGTAGGTGGGAACGCAGGACTTGACTACAGTCGTTGTTATCCTCGAGCTGCATTCGACCGGCAATCCATGATGTGGGATTTGAATTACTTCAAGTATTATTTTCTGAAATTGGCCGGTGTTCCTTTCAACGAGCAGGCGCTTGAAAATGATTTTGAAGAATTCACGGCATTTTTGGCTGACATTCCATCCGATTACTTTCTCTATCGCGACTTTCAATCGCGGAACATCATGATTTGCGGGGAGAAGCTCTATTTCATCGACTATCAGGGCGGGCGCAAGGGGCCGTTGCAGTATGATCTGGCGTCCCTGCTATGGGATGCAAAGGCTGATTTATCCAATGAACAGCGTGCACATCTTTACGAACATTATTTGGAAACGCTGGGGAAACACGTTCAGGTGGATCGTGATGCGTTCCGAAAAGGGTACGAAGGTCTTGTTTATATCCGCATCCTCCAGGCTCTTGGAGCCTATGGTTACCGGGGCTATTACGAACGCAAGGAACATTTTCTGCAGAGCATTCCCTTTGCGGTCAACAACCTGAAATGGCTGCTGCAAAATGCGCCCTTACCGGAAGGGCTTCCCATGCTCCGGCGCTGCCTTGAGCATATCACCGAGCAAGAACATCTATCGGGCGAACGCGACGCGGGTGACAAACTCACCCTGCACATCTTCAGCTTCAGCTATAAAAACGGCTTACCCCACGACCTTTCCGGCAACGGCGGGGGCTTTGTTTTTGATTGCCGGGCTCTTCCTAATCCAGGCCGTTATGAAGAATACAAAACCCTGACAGGAAAAGACAATGAAGTCATCGCCTTTTTGGAACGGGAACCGGAAGTTCAGCAATTTGTTACAAACACCTGTAAACTGGTAGAGCAATCGATACAAAACTATACCGCCCGAAAATTTTCCAGTCTGCTGGCCAGTTACGGTTGCACCGGCGGGCAGCACCGTTCGGTTTATTGTGCGGAACAACTCAAACAACGGATCGAAGGCAACTACAACATCAACATCCGAATTAACCACCGTGAGCAAAAATTTTAGTCCTCTGTCCATAGCGGGAAAATCGTTCGCATTAAACTACTGAATAACCTTAACAAGCTCAAATGAAAGCCATGATTCTGGCGGCGGGCAGAGGCACGCGCTTAAAACCCCTTACCGACACGATTCCCAAAGCCCTGGTGAAAGTGAACGGGGTGCCGTTGCTTGAACACGTGATCCGCAAATTAAAGCAGGCGGGCTATGATGAGATCATCATCAACCTTCATCATTTTGGTGAACAAATCATCGACTTTGTGGAGCAGAAAAAAAACTTCGGCATTCGCATTGAGATTTCTGATGAGCGTGATAAGCTGCTCGACACGGGCGGGGGGTTGCAAAAAGCCGCCGCGTTTTTTGAAGGGTGCACCTCCTTTTTGGTGCACAACGTAGACATTCTTTCGGACTTGGATCTACACGCTTTTCGTGAGCACCATGAGCAAAGCGGGGATCTGGCTACGCTGGCGGTACGTCACCGGCAATCCAGTCGCTTTCTCCTGTTCGATCCGATAATGCGCATGCAGGGTTGGTTCAACAGCAAAACCGGCGAAACCCGCCCCGGCCCGATAAAGCCTGCGGAATATTCCGCGTTGGCCTTCAGCGGAATTCACCTTCTTCGAACGCGGATCTTTGACTACATGAAGCAGGACGGGGCCTACAGCCTGACCGACCTCTATATTTCTTTGTGCCACGAGCAGTTGATTTCGGGCTATCTTCATCAGGATGGCTGGTGGAGTGATGTGGGTAAACCGGAAGAGCTGATGGCCGCCCATGCATGGCTTCGTTCTCATCCGCAAATCTATACAACATGAAAACATTTCTGGAAGAGCTGGCCGGTCACATCTGGCTTCATTACGCGGGCATGACAGATCAACTCTGTATCGTTTTACCGAACAAGCGCGCCGGTTTATACCTTCAACAATTCATCGCCCGCGAAGCCGGCAAAGCTCTTTGGGCGCCGCGGATCACTTCCATTGAACAGCTCATCGGTGAAAAAACCGGCCTTCACTTCCCCGATCATTTCGCCCTCATGGGCGAACTCTATGAAGTGCATCGCGCACTCCGCGGCGAGCAGGCCGACCCGTTCACCGAATTCATGCATTGGGGAAGCACGCTCATCCGGGATTTCAACGACACCGACCTATACCTTGCCGATGCGAAGCAACTGTTCACTTACCTGGATGCAAGTCGCGCCATAGCCACCTGGAACCCTGACGGACGGCCTCTTTCCGAATTTCAGACCAACTATCTCAGCTTTTACCAATCGCTGTTAGATTACTATGAAGCCCTGGGAGAGCGTTTATCACAACAGCAGCGGGCGTATCCCGGTCTGGCTTTTCGAAAAGCAGCTTCGGATCCCGCTCTTTATTTCAAACAAGAAGCACCTGTCCGCTACGTTTTTGCTGGTTTTAATGCGTTAACGCCCGCCGAAGAAAAAATCATCCGTTATCTGCTCGACGAAGGAAAAGCAGAATGCTTATGGGATGCTGACGAATATTACCTTAACGATGTGCGTCAGGAAGCCGGGCTATTCCTTCGTAAATACCGCGATGAATGGTCGTCGGGTGAATTTCTCCGGAGCGGCACAGGATGGTCACAACCGAAGAAAATCAACATTGCGGGTGTGGCCGGTCATGTGGCTCAGGCGAAAGTTTGCGGCGATTTGCTGCAGGCGTTGGATCCGAATGAAATCAACCAAACCTGTGTTGTACTGGCCGACGAAAGCCTTTTGCTCCCGGTGCTGAACTCCATTCCGGAATTCATTAAAACCTTCAACATCACCATGGGGTTTCCCATCCGCCAATCGCCGCTGCACACGCTGATGATTGACATTCTAAGCCTGCATGAAAACGCACAGCGTACCCGCGCGCTATACGGGGACGACCGTCTGGCCTTCACGCTCGTCCAGGCCACACGTATTTTGCAGCATCCCTATGTAATTTCCTGGGCCGGAAAAACGAAAGACAGTGCGCCGCTGATGCTCAGTCTGGCCCTCAGTCAAAAACTCAGGGACGACCTGAGCTATTACCTTAGCCCTGCGACTTTAGAAAAGGAGACCCTGATGCGATCTCCCGATGGATGGGAAAAACTTTCACTGATTTTTGGCCCCTGGAACAAGGAGGGTAGCGACGTGCTGGCCTGTGTGGAATCCTTGTTGCGCAGTCTGCAGGATCATTATGCCCATGAAGAGGGGGCCGCTCTTGAGCGGGAATATCTGTTTCAATACCTGAAATTGCTGCAGGGTGTGCGGGAGATACTTGCGGAACACACTATTCCTGCTGATCTCGCTACAGCCCGGATGGTACTTTCGGAAACTGCCGCCAGTTCCAGTCTGCCATTTTATGGCGAACCACTCAGCGGGCTTCAATTAATGGGTGTGTTGGAAACCCGCAACCTCGATTTCAAAAATATCATTTTGCTATCTGCGAACGATGAAACCCTGCCAGGGACCTCCTCACAAAACTCCTTTATACCTCAGGATATCCGGAACGATTTCGGTTTGCCATCCTACAAGCAGAAAGAAGCCGTGTACGCCTATCATTTTTACCGGCTGATGCAGCGCAGTCAGAACATATCCCTGCTCTACAACACCCAACCCGGCCATCTGAGCTCGGGTGAAAAAAGTCGGTTTATCGCTCAGATCGAGCATGAAATTCCGCAGTACAATAATCAGGTAAGGATCACCGATGAAATCCTTTCGATGGAGCCTATCCTCCATCAAGCGCCGCTTTCTATTTGTATCGAAAAAACACCTGAAATCATAGCACTTATTGCTGACCGCGGACAACGCGGCTTTGCGCCAAGCACGCTGAACGCCTATCTGGAGTGTCCGTTACGCTTTTATTTCCAGGAGATTCTTCGACTGAAAGAAGAAGATGAAGCTTCATCGAGCATGGACGCGGCCACCTTAGGCACCACCCTCCATAATACCCTGGAAAAACTTTACCAGCCGTGGTTGGGAGAGGTACTCACGGCACATCATTACGACCACATGGCCGACTCTGCGCTTCCTGCACTCAAGGAAGAATTCACCAAGAATCTGCGGGGCGGAGATGCACGCTTTGGGAAAAATCTTTTGCTGTCGCGGGTTGCCGAGACCTACCTGCAAAACTTTCTGAACATTGAACGCGAACAAACCCTGGCGGATCAGCGTCCACGCAAAGTAGAGTACGTGGAAAAACATCTTGAAACCCAATTTAAGTTTGGCCCGGCACCTGAGCAGGAGGTAAAAGTAAAAGGTCGTGCCGACCGCATCGACAGCACCGAAGGAAACATTTGCATTATCGATTACAAAACCGGAAAAGTGGATCTGAAAGAGCTTCAGTGGCGCGATCTGAATGCGCTTTTAAGCAGCGATAAGAAGGCCAAAGGTATTCAGCTATTGATGTACGCCTGGCTGTTCCACCGGCAGCATGCGGAGCACAGCGGTCCGCTGGAATCGGGAATAATTAGTTTCCGGGCCTTGAAAAATGGGGTACTTCGGCTACAATTCGGCGATTCGGTGGACATAAGCACCGGTTTGCTGCAGGAATTTGAAACCTGGCTGGCCGCATTATTTCGTGAACTTTTTGATCCAGCTCAGACCATTACGCAAACAACGGATACAACAGCTTGCCGGTACTGTTCCTTCAGCTCGTTGTGTTTCCGATAGCCAGCCGCATCAATGGAATCTTTCGTTACATTTGTCCGCCAAAAAATACTACATGAAAAAAAATCAACTGCAGCCCACGCCCATCATTGGGGCCTCGTCATTAGAAAAACTTGAAAAAAAATTAAACTCTCCGGAATACCGCGATGCCCGTCTGTTTGTACTGGTTGACAGCAATACGCTCACGCATTGCTTGCCCTTGTTTGAATCGATTGTAATACGGGCCCAGGAAGCCGAAATCATCGAAGTGCCCGCTGGCCATGGGAATAAGGATCTCGACATTGGCAAAGGCATCTGGCTATCGCTACTTGATTTGGGCGCTAACCGCGATTCCGTTTTACTGAACCTTGGCGGCGGAAGTGTAAGTGATCTTGGAGGCTTTGCTGCTTCGACGTTTATGCGGGGCATCCGATTCTTCAATATACCTACAACCCTAATGGGCATGTGTGATGCTGGTTTTGGAGGAAAATGCGGTTTGGATCTGGAGGGCTACAAGAACCTGATCGGGACCTTTGCCGTGCCGGAAGGCGTCTATGTTTACCCCGGTTTTCTCACGGCACTTCCCGAACGTGAACTGCGGTCAGGCTTTGCAGAAATACTGAAGTATGCGCTCATTGCCGACGAAACATTATGGGATCAACTGGCAAAAAAGCGCTTCCATGAGATCACAAACTGGTCGGTTCTTTTGAAAAAATGTGCGGATATAAAAATGTCGGTAATTGCGGAAGACCCCTTAGAAGAAGGACTTCGGAAGGTTCTGAACTTCGGACATACACTGGGTCACGCCTTTGAAACCTTGTCGTCGCTGAGCGAAAAAAAGCCCATGAACCATGGTGAAGCGGTTGCCGCCGGGCTTATCTGCGAAAGCTATCTTTCGTGGAAGCGGCAAGGCTTACCGGAAGCTTTGCTCGGCGAAATCAGTGATATTATCCTGGAGAACTTCCCATTCCGTGCCCTTCCTGGCCCTGTTGATCAGATCCTGACCATTATGCAATCGGATAAAAAAAACGAGCAGGGTCAGATCAATTTCACTTTACTGGCTGGTTACGGTCAGGTGCTAATCAACCAACAATGTCCGGAAAGCTGGATACGAGAAAGCATTGCTTATTACCAATCGCTGAAATAACGTCATGCCCATCATACGGTGCACAAAAGACCGCTTTCGCGGAACAGTTCTGCTGCCTGCTTCCAAAAGCATCAGTAACCGCCTGCTGATACTGCAGGGGCTGACAGGCCACGACCTGGAACTCGAGAACCTAAGCCCGGCCGACGACACTCAACTGCTACAGCAATGCTTGCACAATATTTCGAAAATGCAGCGCATCAGCGTTGATAATGCAGGAACAGTTGCCCGGTTTATGACGGCCTTCCTCGCAATTTCCCAAGGGGAATGGGTGCTTACAGGTAACGATCGTATGCTACAGCGGCCGATCGGGCCCCTGGTTGATGCGTTGCGGCAATGCGGTGCGGCAATTGATTACAAAGGTGCCTCAGGTTATCTGCCATTACAAATCCATGGGTGTGAAATGATGGGCGGTGAAGTGAGTCTGGCAGCGGGCATCAGCAGTCAGTTTGCCTCCGCATTACTGATGGTGGCGCCGAAATTTAAAGAAGGTTTATGTTTGCATTTGTTGCCTCCGGTGGCCTCAGGTCCTTACCTTGAAATGACGATCGGGCTGATGCAGGCATGCGGGCTGGCCGTTAAACCCGATGGACTTTGCGTGACGGTTGAACCCTCCACCGTACAGGCGCGCCGATTCGTTATTGAAAACGACTGGTCGGCCGCCTCCTTTTTCTATGCGCTCGCATCCTTCGCCCACGGGAGCCACCTGATCTTACCCGGCTTGAGCCCCTTGTCATTGCAGGGCGATGCCGTACTAGTGGAATGGTATAGGGAATTGGGCGTGGAAAGCTCGTTTGATAATACAGGGGTATCGTTGCGGAGGGTGCGCGAACCCAATCGTGAACTTAGTTTCGATTTCAGCCAGCATCCGGATTTATTTCTTCCGATGGCGATGGCGTGTGCAGGGAATGGATGTGCGTTCACAGCCAAGGGGGTGCACAATTTGCGGCACAAGGAATCGGACCGGCTGACCGCTGTTGCGCGCGGTTTGCAGGCGCTGGGATTTTCCGTCGAATTCGACGGCGCTAACTTTCGGCTAGAAGCGGGATGTCCGTGGCAGGAATCCAGGCCTGCGCCCCTCATTGATGTTTGTGAGGATCATCGGCTGGCCATGTCCTTCGCCTTACTGGCCGTGCGATTTCCGGAGATTCGCATCAACCGCAGCGACGTCGTTTCGAAGTCGTTCCCTGGATTTTTCACAAGGCTGGCCGCCCTGGGATTCTCCATAACAGACAATATACAGCTGAAATAAGGGATAAGCCTTTCCTGCGATGAAAAGGCTTTCATCGTAGTATTGATTTTCGTATCTTTGAACTAAACTTTCAGGTATGGAGATCTACAAAACCCTGTATGAATTGCAAAAGGCGCGACAAGCCTGTGTACTTTGCATCATTACCCGCACGACGGGTTCCACGCCGCGCAAGGCCGGATCAAAAATGCTGGTGATGCCGGATGGCCGCATAGCCGGGACGATCGGGGGCGGTTCAGTTGAGCTGGCAGCGATACGAGAGGCGTTGGATGTACTCAAAACCGGCGAACCCAAAACGAAAGTCTACCAACTTGAAGACGACCTGAGCATGCACTGCGGCGGAAGTGTCGATCTGTATTTTGAGCCCCAATTGATACCGGCCAAACTGTTCATATTCGGAGCCGGCCATGTAGGTCGCGCGCTAGGAAAATTCGCCGCAGCGGTTGGTTTCCGGATCATATTTGTTGATGAGCGGCCGGACATTTATAAGGAATTTCAGGTAGACGGAGCGGACTGCCTCACCGGAGACTACTTTGACACCCTTGAGAAAGCTGAGTTCGATAAAAACACCTATATCGTAATCACTACGCCGCGTCATGAATACGATGAACGAATTCTGGCCGCGGTTGCACGAAAGCCGCATGCCTACTTGGGCATGATTGGAAGCAAGCGTAAAGTTGCTGAAGCGCGCAAACGTTTTCTGGCGGAGGGTCTGTTAACCGAAGCTGAACTTGATGCAGTCAATATGCCGATCGGACTACCCTTTGCCGCTGAAACACCGGAAGAAATTGCGGTGAGCATTGTAGCCAAACTCATCGATACACGTAACACGCTAACAAAATGAAGACGGACAACTGCCTGCGTTTTTTCCTCGACGGCCAGGAGCACAGGGTCGATTTCAGTCAGCACCCGGACCTTCGGCCTTCCACGACCCTGCTCACGTACCTTCGTTCGTTACGTGGCCACAAGGGGGTAAAAGAGGGCTGTGCGGAAGGTGATTGCGGAGCTTGTACGGTGGTACTTGCCGAAGCGGATGAAAACAACGGCCTTCGCTATTACGCCGTGAATTCCTGCCTTCTCTTTTTGCCTCTGATCCACGGAAAACAAGTGATCACGGTAGAAAACCTGGCCCTGCATGAGAACGGCACCCAGGTGTTGCATCCGGTACAACAACAATTGGTCGACCATCATGGCAGCCAGTGCGGATATTGTACACCGGGCTTTGTGATGTCGCTGTTTGCGCTCTATAAAAACCACCGGAATCCTACCCGTCACACGGTAGAGGAAGCACTGGCCGGAAATCTCTGCCGATGTACCGGTTATCGTCCCATCATTGAAGCCGGGCTGAACGCTTGCATGGGTGACGGATCCGATCACTTTACGGCCGACGAAAAGCGGGTAGCCGAAATACTTCGGTGCATCCTGCTCGAAACACCATCACTTAGTCTGGAGGGAGGGAAACAACGCTACCATCGCCCTGCCACTTTGGCGGAAGCCCTTGACCTGCGGGCACACTATCCAGAGGCGACGGTAATAAACGGCAGCACGGACGTGGCGCTCCGCCAAACCAAAAAACACGAAAAACTGGAGCATTTGCTGGATTTGTCGGGCATCGGGCAACTTAACCAAATTCAGGAAAGTACAAGTTCATATAGCATTGGCAGTGGCTATCGATTAGAAGCGCTTCGCACCTGGTCAGAAAACCGCCTGCCCGTACTGCATCAGATGTTGAATGTTTTTGCATCCTTACAAATCCGCCACATAGCTACTATTGGTGGAAACATTGGCTCGGCATCGCCCATCGGCGACTTATTGCCGGTGATGATCGCCCTGAACGCTTCGGTGGCATTGCAATCCAGCACAGATCAACGAAACGTCACCCTGGAAAAATTCATACAAGGCTACCGTAAAACGGACCTACAACCCAACGAAATTATTCGTGAAATCATCGTTCCCAAACCCCATGAGCACACGCAATACTGGTCACACAAGATCTCGAAGCGAAAAGACCTTGATATTTCAACGGTAAGTGCGTGTTTCAGACTGCATATAACGTCGGAAGGGCTGATTGACGACATTGCGCTGGTGTATGGAGGTATGGCTGAATGCACGCGGCGGGCCGTTAAAACCGAAAAGCATCTTTTAGGACAGCGCTGGGATGCGTCGACGGTGTACACTGCCGCAGAGCAAATCGCCGAAGACTTCAGCCCGATCACGGATGCCCGATCAGGCAAAGAGTTCCGGCTCCTTGCTGCGCGCAACCTACTAATCCGTTTTTTCATCGAAACCCAACACTTATCGTAAGCGGCCATGAAAAAGCAAACGACAAGCAATTCCTCGTCCAGAATTCACGAAAGTGCCGTTCAGCACGTCACTGGGGAAGCGGTGTACATTGACGATATGGAAGCGTGTGGACGGATGCTGACCGGACACATTGTACAAAGCCCGCATGCCTCTGCGCGCATTCTATCCATTGACAAAACCGAAGCTCTCGGCTGTCGCGGGATATACGCAATACTGGAAGCCAAAGATATTCCGGGGATCAACCAGATGGGGCCGGTCTTTCACGATGAACCATGCCTGGCTGAAGGCACGGTCAACTTCATCGGGCAGGCGGTGCTTATTCTTGCCGCCGACACGGAAGAGCACGCCATTGCAGCAGAACAAAAGCTACGCATCGAATATGCGCCTAAGGAACCGGTGTTGACCATCGAAGCCGCCATGGCCCGAAACCACCGTCTGGCGCCTGAACGCAGAATTGAACGGGGGCAGGTAGATGAAGCCTTTGCCGGCTGTGCCGAGATTATTGAAGGGGAGTTGCGCACCGGGGCGCAGGAACATTGGTATCTGGAAACACAGACTTGTTTATGTGTACCTCAGGAAGACCGGGAAATGATGGTGTACGCTTCCACCCAAAATCCATCCGAAACGCAGGCTGTTGTTGCCGAAGTGCTGGGTGTAAGCAAAAACAGAGTGGTCTGCGAGACACGTCGCATGGGGGGCGGATTCGGCGGCAAAGAAACATCAGGAAATCATGTTGCCGCCTGGGCAGCTCTACTGGCGCGGGCTACTGGCTTTCCGGTAAAAATACATCTTTCGCGGGGCGTAGACCAAAAGATCACTGGCAAACGTCATCGCTTTCTTTCCAGGTACAAGGCAGGTTTCGACGAGCAGGGATTTCTACAAGCCTACTCGGTAGATCTGCATTGTGATGCCGGTGCCGCTGGCGATCTCAGCATGGCCATTCTTGAACGAGCCATGCTGCATGCGGAAAATGCTTATTACATCCCAAACGTTCGAATTACAGGCCATGCCTGGAAAACCAACCTTCCTTCGAACGTAGCCTTTCGTGGGTTCGGTGGGCCCCAGGGCATGGCGGTGATTGAAACGGTAATGGATCGCTACGCGCGCAAAATGAAAACCGAGCCACTGGACATACGGCAAAAAAATTTCTACGGGCTTTTCGACAGGAATACTGCGCCTTACGGCGAAAAGATCGAACACAACCGGCTACACATCCTTACCGAACGCTTACTGGAAACCTCCGCCTACCTGGCCCGTCGAATGGAAACCGCCCGCTACAACGCCATACACAATTACACAAAGCGTGGCATGGCGCTAACGCCGGTTAAGTTCGGCATTTCCTTTACGACCTCATTTCTGAACCAGGCCGGCGCCCTGGTGCACATTTACACCGACGGAAGCGTGCTTGTAAACCACGGTGGAACGGAGATGGGACAAGGCCTGTACACAAAGATCGCACAAATTGCAGCGAATGAACTGGGCATCAACGAGAGCCGCATAAGGGTCAACGCCACCAACACCTCCCGGGTACCCAACACTTCGGCTACGGCCGCATCCTCCGGCAGCGACCTCAACGGGATGGCTGTTAAAAATGCCATCGACACGCTCAAAGCGCGTTTAGCCCTCCACGCGTTAGCGTTGTTAACACAGGATGTACAACACCTTACAGAAGAGGACCTGGTCTTTGAAAACGACAGTGTCTTTATCCGGCGACAGCCGAACATTTTCATCACTTTTGAAAAACTTGTGCAATCCGCGTATCTGGCTCAAATCAGCCTAAGCGCAACGGGCTATTACCGAACACCCGATCTGCACTTTGACCGGGAAAAGGGTCAGGGCCATCCTTTTCATTATTATGCTTACGGCATGGCGGCTTCGGAAGTGGAACTGGACATCCTAACCGGGCGGGTGCGTTTGCTTCGTACCGACATTCTGCACGACGTTGGGGAATCGCTGAAT
>CAZPDS010000045.1:0-21270 GCA_964585485.1 uncultured Bacteroidales bacterium | reverse complement strand
ATTTCTCATTCCTGAAGGGACGGTCTTTTTTCGATTGCGTATCTTTGTCGTTCCTATTCTAACTTAAACCCGCTGACTTATGTCCCTCCGAAGCCTTCCCGTCATTGTGGCTCTGCTAGCCTCCCTTAGTTTCTGTAACCTTCACGTAGATTCTTCACAGTTAGCCACACGGCCCAGGTACAAAACGCAAAATGTTGTCGTCATCATCATGGACGGTGCGCGGTATTCGGAAAGCTGGGGCGACAGTACCCATCAGTGGATTCCCCGGATCGCCAATGACATTGCGCCTGTCGCGGTGGTGAATACAGCCTTCTATAATGATGGACCCACATACACACTGGCCGGACATGCGGCCATCACCACAGGATTTTATGCCGAAATCAACAATTCCGGCCTCGAAAATCCACGGCATCCCTCCTATTTTCAATATTTTGCGCGGCATACCGCCGCTACGAATCAAAACTGGCTGGTAACCAGCAAGGATAAACTCTCGGTACTGGCCGATTGTCAGGACCCGGCCTGGAGCCACCAATTCACCCCTTCGTACAATTGCGGCACCGACGGTTCGGGAACGGGCTGCGGCTACCGTGACGATAGTCTGACCATGGTGACGGCCCTGGATGTTCTGGCGAAACATCATCCCAAACTGATGCTGATCAACTTTCTGGAACCCGATGGTGCCGGCCATTCTGGCGTTTGGGATGACTATACCGCCTCCATCAAAAAGACCGATCAGTACATTTATACAATTTGGAAATACCTGCAAACCGACAAAACCTATAAATCCAACACCACAGTCATCATTACCAACGATCATGGACGTCATTCCGACGGTATTGAAAGTGGTTTCTCCAACCATGGCTGCCCTTGCGATGGTTGCCGCCATCTGTTTTTTGTTGCCACAGGACCGGATTTCAAAAAATCCAGCCTTATCAATCAACATTATGATCTGGTCGACATTCCGGCCACCATCGCCGAGTTGTTGGGCTTTAGTATGAATTGCGAAGGTGAAGTGATGAGGGAAATATTTAAATAACTCATTATTAATAAATTGCGATTTTTCTTCGCTTTTATTTTGTTAATTTTTTGCAAAGCTTACAAATCACAAAAAAAACCGGGCAACCATTTTGGCAAAGGCTGCGTCTATTGAGCACAACCCCATTCCCCGGTTTTCAAAAGTTAAAGTTTCAATTTTTCCTAAACCCCGAGAGCTGTCATTACTGGCAGCTTTTCGTTTTTTATGCCCGGCCCTTTCTGCGTGCAGCGAAATGATTACTTTTGCGGGTAAATCGTGATCAGGGCGGGTCTTTCTATGTTCCGGCTGACACAAAAACCGTTAAAGCATGCAGGAACAGATCCTTATTCTGGATTTCGGTTCGCAGTATACCCAGCTCATCGCACGCAGGGTCAGGGAACTCAACATATACTGCGAAATTCACCCTTTTAATAAAATCCCCGCACTCAGCGATCAGATCAAAGGTGTAATCCTTTCGGGAAGTCCGTATTCAGTGCGGGATGAAGGATCGCCCAACCCGGATCTTTCGGCCCTTCGCCGCAGGTATCCCTTACTGGCCGTATGTTACGGGGCTCAGTTTCTGGCTCAGCATGACGGGGGCTCAGTACTTCCCTCGAAAATAAGGGAATACGGGCGCGCCAATCTCAGTTGGATCGACCGCCACAGCATCCTGCTCAAAGGCCTGACCGAGGGCAGTCAGGTGTGGATGTCGCACGGAGATACTATTGCCGAAACCCCAACAACCTTTCAGACCATCTGCAGCACACCGGAAGTAAAGGTAGCTGGTTTTAAAATTGAGAATGAAGAGACCTACGGAATCCAGTTTCACCCCGAAGTCTATCATTCCACCGAAGGCCAGGTATTGCTGAAAAATTTCCTGGTGGGCATCTGCGGTTGCAAGCAGAGCTGGACACCCGACAGTTTTATCGAGACCACCATTGCGGAATTACAGCGCAAAATCGGCAGCGACAAAGTGATACTGGGTTTATCCGGCGGCGTTGACTCCACGGTAGCGGCGGTGCTGCTTCACCGGGCCATCGGAAAAAATCTCTACTGCATTTTTGTTGATAACGGCTTATTGCGCAAGGATGAGTTCCGCACGGTGCTGGCTTCCTACCAGGGCATGGGCCTGAACGTAACCGGTGTGGATGCGTCGCAGCGCTTTTTACAGGCTCTGAAGGGCATTACGGAACCAGAAGCCAAGCGGAAAGCCATCGGAAAAACATTTATTGATGTTTTTGATGCAGAAGCACACAAAATTCAGGACGTTAAATGGCTGGCGCAGGGGACCATCTACCCCGACGTTATTGAATCGATCTCGGTGAAGGGTCCGTCGGCCACCATAAAATCGCATCATAACGTTGGCGGTCTCCCCGACTACATGAAACTTAGCGTTGTGGAACCGCTGAATACCTTATTCAAGGATGAAGTCCGTCGTGTTGGCGCTGGCTTAAATATTCCGCCAGACATTTTAAACCGGCATCCCTTCCCGGGTCCTGGTCTGGGTATCCGGATTCTGGGTGAGGTTACTGAAGAACGCGTTCGTCTGTTGCAGGAAGCGGATTATTATTTTATTGAAGGCCTTAAAGCGGAAGGACTCTACCAAAAGGTCTGGCAGGCGGCCACGATCTTGTTACCGATTCGCAGTGTGGGTGTAATGGGCGATGAACGCACCTACGATCAGGTAGTGGCCCTGCGCGCGGTAACGTCCACTGATGGTATGACGGCCGACTGGGTTCATCTGCCGTACGAATTTCTGGCTCGGGTTTCCAATGATATCATCAATAAAGTAAAAGGCATTAACCGGGTCGTGTACGACATCAGTTCAAAACCACCGGCTACCATTGAGTGGGAATAAATGTGGTTAAAAAAGTTTTCTTATTTTTGAGCTATGAAAACCCTTTGTAAGGTTTTGCTTCTGGCCGGTTTACTGCTGAGCGGTGCCGGTACTTTCGCGCAGCAGGTTGAAAAATCAGCCAAAACCGAATTCATCGGTGGCCGTTATTATTATCTGCACACCATTCAAAGCGGGCAGACCCTGTCGGCCATTGCCATGGCATACGGCACCAAGGTAAACGAGATTCTCACGGCCAATCCCGGACTCACGGCCAACATCCGGCCCGGGCAAGTGATTAAAGTTCCGGGTGCAGCGCCGGCAACGACACCTGCTGTTACCGAGACCATTACCATTCATATTGTCAAGGCCGGTGAAACCCTTAGCGGGATAGCCTCCAAATACAGTTTGAAACTTGACGAGCTGTTCCGCGCCAATCCAGGCCTTACGCCCTCCATCAAACCGGAACAACAGATCAAAATACCGGTAAAATCCGTTGCACAAAACAAAGCACGTCCGGCAGACTCCATTGCACCCACCTTTACAAGCTACACCGTTGTTGCCGGCGAAACCCTCTTCTCCATTGCGCGCAAACACAGCTGCACGGTTGATGAATTAAAAAAGCACAACCCGGGACTGGATGAAACCTTACAAATAGGACGAATCATCCGCATCCCCGTAAAGGGAGGTGTTCTACCCGCGACCCCGGTAAACAATGCCGGCGATTTTGTTTGCGGTCAAACCGGCATCCTTCCCTCGTACAACGTTGGTTTGATGATACCACTCTACCTGAACAAGTTGGATATGATCGACACCACCGACCAGGACCGCAGTATGCAGCATTATACTTCCTTTGCCTTCCTGGGCTATTACGAGGGTTTTTTGATGGCCGTGGATTCCCTTCGTTCCAATGGTCTGTCGCTGAAGCTGGTGGTGGAAGACATCGCTGAAGATTCTGCACGGCTGACGCGTGTGTTGCAGAAAGCTGATTTCGAGGATATGCACCTGATGATCGGCCCCTTTTTCAGCAACGATTTTACGATTGCCGCCGCCTGGGCGCGCGATCATCAGACAAAAATCGTGAACCCCTTTTCGGCACGCCGCGAGTTTGTTGAAGGCCATCCCACCGTAATAAAAAACACGGCCAGCTATGAACAACAAGCCCTTCTGGCCGTGGATTATATGCGTAAAACCTGGCCGGGCTGCAACATTATTTTGTCGGTGTCCGGCACCGAACACGACCTGGAACTGGCACAGGCCTACCAACAAGCACTGTATGGCGCCGATTCCTCGCTTCGGGATTTTTCGGTGGTTCAGTATTCGAAACTTGGACTGGCCGGGATTCTCGACAAATGCCGGGAGGATAAAGTAAACGTGGTCATCAGCTTTGTGCGCAATGAAGTCTCCACCTCGAATTTTATCCGCAACATGAGTCAATACAGCTATAGTTATCCATTGGTGGTGTTTGGCCCTGAAGACTGGGAGGACTATAACAGCCTGGAATCTGAGTATTTATTAAATATCAACCTGCACGTAGTTTCTTCGGCCTTTATTGATTACGAAGATCCTGCGGTAAAAGACTTCGTGCGGGACTATCGCGCCCGATATCATAATGAGCCCGACAAATATGCTTTCTCCGGCTACGATGCCGGTTTGTATTTTTTAACGGCCTTGCATAAATACGGCAAAGACTTCGAGCGCTGCCTGGAAGACTATCGCCCGCAACTGCTTGAAACATCCCTGGAGTTTCGCCAGGTTCCCAATGGCGGGTTCGAAAACACGCAAATCCGTATTTACCGTTACCAGGACTTCCAGCGAATCAACGCCATCACCAATCCTCAGAAAGAGGTTCGTGTGAATAAAAAATCGCACTGAATTATCCGAGGATATCCTTCAGCACGGTGATGGTACGATCAACTTCGTCAATTGTATTGTATTTGCTGAACGAAAAGCGTACCGTGGCCCCTTCCGGATTACGCCCCAAGGCTTTTAAAACGGGGGACGCGGATACGGCTCCGGAGGCGCAGGCACTGCCACCCGATGCACAGATACCTTCCATATCGAGCCGTTGAAGCAGCATTTCCGAAAAAGCGGACAACGGAAAACTTACGTTGATTAAATTATAGAGGCCGTTTTCAGTAAAATCGTTATTATAGACCAGTCCGCGGAAATTAGCATTGAGCCCTGCCGCCATGCGGTCGCGCAGCCGGGTGATATGATTCCTGGTTTCGTCCATACGCGCACAAGCCAGGTCCAGCGCCGTAGCCAGGCCGGCGATGCCGGCCACATTTTCCGTACCGCTGCGCATACCCCGCTCCTGCCCGCCGCCGTGAAGATAAGGCGCAATGCGGACATCGGGATGAATATACAAAAAGCCGACGCCCTTGGGCCCGTGAAATTTATGCGCCGAGCAGGCCGCAAAGTGGATTCCGAGATCGCCGGGGGCCAGGGGAAGTTTCCCCATACTTTGCACGGTGTCCGCCATAAACAGCGATTTGTGCTGCTTGCAAAGAGCAGAAACCGTTTCCAGGTCCAGCAGATTTCCAATCTCATTGTTGGCGTGCATCAGACAAACCAAAGTATCTGTGTTTTCCGAAAGCAATTGCTCCAGGTGTTCATAATCAATATGCGCATTCGAAAGCAGGCGTACCCAGTGAATCCGTGCGGCACCTGCCTTCTCCAGTTCAGTAAGGCTGTGAAGCACCGCATGGTGCTCGATGGGCGAACTGATAATGTTTCTGACACCGGCGCGAACAGCCCCAAACAGCGCCGTGTTGATAGCTTCGGTTCCGCAGGAGGTAAAGAATACCTGCGATGGTTTGGCCCCGAGCCTGCCGGCTACCGTTCGTCGTGCGTCTTCAAGTATCACCCGGCTATCGCGCCCTATCGCGTGGATGGACGACGGGTTGCCCCAGTGATGCTTCTGCACTTCATTCATTCGCTCCACCACGTCCGGATCCGTCTGGGTGGTGGCCGCATTATCAAAGTAGATCATTCGCAAAAAAGCTGGTTTATGTTTGCAAAGGTACGTTAAAACGTGATGACGGTTGTCCGCGTTTTACCATCCATTCGAATGGTCAGCGGCGCAGAAAAGCGCACGTGGCGAACGTAATCCGTTTCTTCAACGAGCTGCTGCTGCGCCAGCACTTCATAGCGCACAAAGCTATGGATCAACTCCGGTTGTATGGTGCAATAGCCCACATTCATCGAGGTAACATTGTGAAAAAAGTGCGAGCCGCTGGAAGCATCCAGCGGAAAGTCTTCCAGACTGGTTTCAGCGATAAGGCGCGCCTGCGAAATCTGCGGCCAGTTCACGGGGATCCCGATCCAGCGGTCGCGGGTACCCCAGCGCCCGGGGCCGATAAGCACAAAGGAACGATCTTGCTGCAACATCCCTTTATTCATGCGGTCAATCTCGATGGCTATCTGCTCTGTGGCTGACTTGTCGAAGGTTTCGGGACGAACGTAGATAACATCGCTGATATCGGTGATCTGACCGTTCCCCATCCCCTTTTCAGTGAAGAGCAGCATGCTGTCAGTCTCAATTTCGTCCAGGTTAAGGTCGAAATCTGTAGAACTGCTCAACAAGGGTTTAAGTTGCAAAAGGTAAAACGAAGCACGGTTGTGTTCATCCTTGGTAAGATCCACCGCAAACTCAATTTCCACGGGCGCTCCGAGGGCTTCCTGCACAATGTCAAGCACCGAGCGCAAGGTTTCAGCAAGGGGGATGTAATTGTACTTTAAGATGTTCGAAAAATTTACAACCCGCGGTCCTTCCGTATTCAGGCCAGGGAGAATCCGCTCGCTTGCGGCATCATATACGGATGCACAATGCCGAAGGTTTCCGTGGGCTTCCGCCACGGCGATATCCAGTTTTGCCAGCCCGGCAAGTTCACCCTCCCGAAGGTCAGGTTCCTGGTTTTCCACGTTGATCGCATAAAAATGTACCTGCGAATTTCTGAATTGCTCTTTCGGTGTGTTGATTTCGGTGTTCGGATACCGGGGCGAAAAACGGTAGGCTTTCTCGCCTTCGACAACGTAGCAGCCCAATCCAACCGCTGTCACCGCCACACCTTCTTCAGGCTTCATGTGCGCAAACGGGTAATAATTGTGTGATTGGGCAACACCGCTGATGTGCGGATAATGGTAAGCGCCAAAAGTATGTCCAACAACCTCCTGCAACACGATGGCCATGCGCTCGTCTTCAATATTGTAGTGGATAGCATCTACATAAGCGCGGGCTTCAGGCGAGAACACGGACGCGTATACCAGTTTTATGGCATCGCAGAGCTGCTGAAGGCGCACATTCAAGTCAGGATGACTATTGGGCAGCAAGTAGGTTTCAAAGATTCCCGCAAAGGGTTGGTTGAGGGAATCTTCAAACAAGCCGGACGATCGCACCGCCAGGGGTTTGTCCATAAGGCGGATCAGGCGCTTCAGTTTTTTTACCAGGCTGTCGCTAAGACGCCCGCCCAGAAAGGCTTCGCGGAGCTGCGCATAGTCGTGTTCCGATCTGATGAAGTCACGGAGTTCATTACGATCCATGAAATAATCAAACTCATCAGCACCAATGATCAAGGTGCGCGGTGTGCGTATGTTGATATTGGGAATGAGGCGGTGAAAATCGAAATTATAAATCAAGGTATTGATAAATGCCACACCGCGGCCCTTCCCCCCGAGCGAACCGGCAGAAAGAAGCAAGACATTGCTTTCCTCAGGATTTTCGGTCTCTTCGTACTGTATCACTTTCCCTTTGTTTTGTTCAATGCGGTGGCGGTGGATGGCGTCTAATAAAAAAGTACGCAATTCGGCCGGATTCTGAAAATCAGTAAGCCTGTAAGGATTGATGAACTTTGCCAATTGTATTTCCCCGCGGGCCATCAGCCAGAGGCTAAAATGATCACGGCCGGCGTGATACAAGAGGGATTCATCGGGAACTACCTTAAGCTGGAGCTCGAATTCGCGCAGCGATTTCGCTACCGAGATAGGGCGCCCTTCAGCATCCTTGTAGACAAAGTTACCAAATCCCAGGTAATGAGTGATGAAACTTTGAATATCCTGCAAAAGCGTGGGCGAATTTTTATCGATAAAAGTACATTTCAACTCCCAGGCCCGTGCCGCATTCTCTGGATCGGACGATTGAAGAATAATGGGGATTTCCGGAATTACTGTGCGGAAGTGGGCCACCAGACGCACCCCCGCTGTATCATCGAGGACACCGTCTTTGTAAAACTGCATATCCGAAATAAGGCACAAAAGATGGTCGGGATACTGTTCCAGCACATGCAAGGCTTCTTCGTAAGACGGCACCATGAGTATTTTTGGACGCGCTCTTAGCCGCAATACCTTCAGCAGCTCATCCGAGCTAATGTCGTCGATGATCCGTCGCGTTTGTTCCAACACATTGTTGTATAAAAGAGGAAGATAACGGGAATAGTATGGCGCTGAATCTTCCACCAGCAAAATAATCCGAACCAGGCCGATCCGGGTGTCGTTTTCCAGGTTAATCTTATCTTCCAGGTATTTAATCATGGCGAAGAAAACATTCGGATCGCCGTTCCAGACAAACACCTTATCAATGGCTTCAAAGCGATCCGGTGCGGACTCCACCGTCTCCACATCCTTCCTGTTATTCACCAACATAAAAACCGGAATCTCCGGAAACACGGCCCGAATCTCCGCACTCATCGTGGCCGGCGTTGTTTTATCGGTGCCCATCATAAAAATAATCAGGTCGAACTGCCGGGACGTAAGTTGCAGAAAGGCTTCCTCGGAGGTGGTAACGCCCGTAACCCGTGGGATCGAGGTGAGGTTGAGCTTGTGATAATCACCCAGCATATGCTCGGCAAAATGGCCCTCCTTCTCGATATTGTACGCATCGTAAAGATTGGCCACGAGCAGAATTTCACGAACCTTAAACAACATCAGATCATGAAAAATGTCGCGATCGTAATTCTGTTTACTCAGGTATCGCTGCAGCAATTGACGCGAACGGCTGTGTTCCGGAGTCCCTGCCACCGGTAATTCTTCGTGTTCATCGTAAAAATCCATTTTATTAAATTTACGTTAAATGATTCATATTCAATAAAACGATTCTTGTACTATCAAAATTCATTTATAATGCTTAATAAATAACAAAAATAACCCAATTTATTTGATTTTTTTCAATTTTTCAAGTATATTCGTATGATTGATTTTAATACATCATTAACATTTCTAAATTACGCATCATGAATCCATATCAGGACGCTGTCGACAAATTTATGGCGGGCATCATTGCGCGCAATCAGGGTGAGCCCGAGTTCCATCAGGCGGTTCGGGAAGTGGCCGAATCGCTGATGCCTTATATTGTTGAAAATCCAAAATATCAAGGCATACTGGAGCGCATCTGCGAGCCCGAGCGCACGGTGATCTTTCGCGTGGCCTGGCTCGACGATCAGGGCGAAGCCCGCATCAACCGGGGCTACCGTATTGAGATGAACAGCGCTATTGGCCCGTACAAAGGCGGACTTCGCTTCCACCCCACGGTGAATCTGAGTATTTTGAAATTTCTGGCCTTCGAACAGGTATTCAAAAACAGCCTGACCACCCTGCCAATGGGCGGAGCGAAAGGGGGTTCTGACTTTGATCCGAAAGGCAAATCGGACCAGGAGGTCATGAAGTTCTGTCAATCGTTTATGACCGAGCTTCAGCGCTACATCGGTCCGAACACGGATGTGCCCGCGGGCGATATCGGCGTAGGTGGCCGTGAAATCGGCTACCTGTTTGGTCAGTACAAACGAATTCGGAATGAATTTACGGGCGTGCTTACCGGAAAAGGCCTACAGTGGGGCGGTTCACTGATACGTCCCGAAGCGACGGGCTACGGTAACGTTTACTTCGCGGCCGAAATGCTCAAGACCCGCGGAGTGGATTTTCGCGGGAAAACCGTGCTGATCTCCGGATCGGGAAATGTCGCTCAATATGCTATGCAAAAAGCCTGTGAGCTGGGAGCCCGGGTGGTGACCCTCTCCGACTCCTCTGGTTTCATCTACGATCCCGCCGGTTTCGACGATCAAAAGCGGGCATACGTGATGGAGCTGAAAAACGTAAAACGCGGACGTATCGAAGAGTACAGTAAGAAATTTGGGTGCGATTATTTTCCCGGGAAAACGCCCTGGTCCATCCCCTGCGACATAGCCCTCCCTTGCGCCACCCAGAATGAAATCAGCGGTGAGGATGCCAAAAACCTGATCGCCAACGGATGTTTCTGTGTGTCGGAAGGTGCCAATATGCCTTCGGCACCTGAAGCCATCACAGTGTACCAGCAGCATCGTATCTTGTACGGACCCGGCAAAGCCGCCAACGCCGGCAGGGTCTCTACCTCCGGTTTGGAGATGAGCCAAAACAGCCAGCGACTGAGCTGGAGCCGCGAAGAAGTAGACCAGCGACTGCACGAAATCATGGTCAATATTCACCGAACCTGCGAAAAATTTGGCCGCGAAGACAAGGACTACATCAACTATGTCAACGGCGCCAATGTGGGTGGCTTCGTCAAAGTCGCGGAGGCCATGCTGGCGCAGGGCCTGCTGTAATGTCGTCAGGAAAGCGGCCAGCAGGCCGCTTTTTTTTTGGCCATACTGCAAATATTCACGCCAGACTAACGGCCTAAACCGTTAACTGACGAAAACATACCGAAAATCTGTTAATAAAAAATAGATGATCGTATGTGCACGCGTGAACATTGTAAAAGATTATTTCGTAAATTTGCCCTGTTTATAATGATTAATCAATAATTACGTATATTATGACAAAAAAGTTTTTTACTCTGATTGGATTGGTAGTGGCGGCTTTCAGCGGCTTTGCCGGTGAAGTTGATCCTACCGTTGCCGCCAACACGGGTCTGAATTTCTGGGCCTCAAAAGCAAATGGTCTGAAAAGCGTGCCCGCCGTTGTTAAAACCTACACGGTAGCCGAAGAAGGCCGGAACCTTTACTACGTGTTTGACATCGCCCCCGAAGGCTTTGTCATTGTTTCTGCCGAAGATGCCATCCGTCCGATCCTTGGTTACTCTTTCGAGGATAGCTACAAGGCCGAAGATCAGGCTCCCGCTTTCCAATATTGGATGGGCCAGTATAAAAACGTTATCAAGACCGTCCGCGCTCAGCGCAAAGTCGCCAACGAAGGCATCGCTGCTGAATGGGAACTCTACGCCAGCCCCCTGACGCAGAAATCCAGCGAAAAATCCGTGGCCGCGTTGGTCCTTACCAAATGGAACCAGGGTATGTACTACAACTACTACTGCCCCCAACATCCCACTGGTCCTGACGGACGTTGCTACACGGGTTGTGTGGCTACTGCCATGGCTCAGATTATGAAATTTTGGGAATATCCCGCCTCCGGTTTCGGCAGCCACTCCTATGAACATGCCTATTTTGGTACCATCGCTGCTGATTTTTCTGCTGCCAACACCAACGGTGTTGATGGTTACGACTGGGCCGGTATGACCGTTTATGGCACCAACACCAGCAAGGAAGCCATCGGCGAACTGATGTTCCATTGCGGTGTTTCCGTCGACATGAACTATACCCCGCTATCCTCAGGCTCTTTTACCGAGCTTTGCGTTGATGCGCTGAAAAACTATTTTCACTATCGTTCTACCATTACCATCCTCGATCAGGCTGACTACACCTGGTTTGACTGGAAGTACATTCTGGTTGACAACCTGGACGAAGGAAAACCGGTTCTCTATTCCGGTTCCGGCGGCACGGGTGGTCATGCCTGGGTTTGCGATGGTTATCAGGATACTTCTGCCTTCCACATGAACTGGGGCTGGGGTGGTTCCAACAATGGTTTCTTTGATGTGACCAACCTCACCGATTTCCCCGATGGTCATCAGATCGTAGTGAACATTATCCCCAACGATGAGTACTATTGTGTAGCCAAGAAAACCCTTACCCTTCCGAGCGCAACTTTCGGCGATGGCAGCGGTTATTCTTTCTACTGGAACAACACCGATTGCGACTGGCTGATCCAGCCTCCGACGGCTACTTCGATTACCCTGAACTTCACCAACATGAACACAGAAAGCGGTGCTGATGTGGTAAGCGTTTACAACGGTGCCACCACGGCTGCTCCGCTGCTGGGTACATGGTCCGGATTCGAAATGCCCTCTACCCTCACCTCTACCGGTGGTAGCATGCTGGTTACCTTTACCTCCGACGGTGCTAACCAGGGACAGGGTTTTGAAGCCTACTATACCGCAACTTTCCCTGCCGGTACCGAAGAAGCAAGCATTGAAAACAATACCGCTATTTATCCTAATCCTGCTCACGGAACCTTCAACGTGCGTTTTGGAAATCCCCTCACCGAAGAGGTCAGCGTTAATGTTTTCAACGTTACCGGTCAGTTGATGAATTCACAGATTATTTCGGCCAACACCAGCAATGCTGTTATCAACATCAGCAACCTGCCCCAGGGCGTTTACATGGTAAACATCAAAGGGCAGCAGGGCAATTTTAGCTCGAAGATTGTGGTGAAATAATTTCACAAGCTATTTCAAAAAAAAGAGGCTGTCTTTTCGACAGCTTCTTTTTTTTTATTCGCTTAACTGATCCGGCTGGCTGCGTAAGCTAATCCATACGGCAGCGACCAACAAAACAATACCAATGGAAAAAGTTCCCGTAAAACCGATAAATTCATAAACCCATACGCCCAACAAGGGTGCAAAAAAGGAACGAACCCCCGTAAAGGTAAGATGAATGGCCTGGTAATCCGCCGCTTCTTCACGACGGCAAAAGTAAGCGGATCCAATACTCCAGAGCAACGCCATGGTGGCGGCAAACACGCCGTGAAACAGCATGGACACAAAGAGGAAGAAATAAATCTTAATCCCCCACACATCCAGGTTCCAGGGGAAATATTCGGTGATCATCGTAAAGATCAGGAAGAATAAGAGCGACGAAAACGTAAGGGCCGCAAATTTCCGGGGCGCAATGCGGCCCATCAGCCGGCCCATATAGGGCAAAAGCAAGATGGCAATGATGTTGTAAAAGTTCTTGTAAAAGGCCACACTGGTATAATTCAAACCAAGGCCCGTCTGGTAAAAAATAGTAATTACCGAAGCTGTTCCCATAAACGCAAACCCATAAAACATAAAGCTTGTCTCAAAGTCGCGAAAAGCTTTATTACCGCTCATAATTTGCTGCATTTGGCGAATAACAGTCCGAAATCCCGTTGGGGACCCTGCGTCGGGTAAGGTTAAGGTGGGATGGTATGGAATGCGGGCAAAAATGAGCACCGAAAGTATCCCCAGCACGCCCATCAGCGGGAATACAATGTGGTACGAAAACTCATTCGCATCCAATAAAGCCCCGTAGGCAAAGGTCACCACCAACATCACAATTTTGTTCAGTGTTGTTGCATAACTATACAACACACTGAAATGCTCGTGTGTGTAATTTTCCTTCAGGAAGAGGTTGATGACGGGATATATAATGGGATTAGCCATGTAATACATCAAAAAAATCGTGATGTAGAGGAAATGCCATAAGCCCGGATTCGCGCTGATATCAGGAGGAAAGAAAAACAACAGCAAGAGCGGCAATCGGGTTACAAGAGCGGTCAGGATAATGAAGTTTTGTTTGTTGCGCACCTTGTTCACCCAGGCGTTCAGAAAAATGGAAAATACCAGTACAAAAACGCTGGTCTGGTAAAGGATGCCAACCTGCCAGTTGGTGCCCCGGAGGCTTTTCAGGAAAACAAATTCATTCAATACAAGTAGCCCGAGAATCACGCCTTCAATTACCGAATACAGCAAATGAAGCCGGAAGGTCTTTCCCTCGACCTCATTTAGCGTGAACGGCAGCAGGCCCCTCATACGCTTAGTTTATCGACATTAATTCAAGGTCGTAAACGAGGGTGGCGCGTTTTGGAATTTTCTGATCATCGCCCAGCAGGCCAAATGCCAGATGTGAAGGGATAATCAGACGTGCCCGATCCCCTACCTGCATCAACATAATTCCTTCTTCCAGGCCACTTTCCACTTCGGCTTTCCCCAATTTGAAGGATTTTAAACCGTCGTTTTTGGAATCGTACACCACCTCGCCATTTAGAAGGTTGACCCTGAAACGGATGGTGGCGTTCATGTCCTTTTGCGGTGCACGTCCGTTCCCTTTTTTATAGATTTGATAACGAAGCCCGGTACCGCTGGTTTCCATCGTCCAACCATAGCGGGCAATGTAATCGTCAATCTGCGCCCGTTCGCGGCTAACCAGGGTTTTGTTGACGTTCACCAGGGGTTCCTTGTATTCCTGAATGGTATCTTCAGCCGGACCATTAGTTCCGTTTTGCGGACCACCGCAGGAAAGTAAAAAAAAGGATGCCAGGCAGCACCCCACGAGGCACCTATATTTGTACGACATTTCCATCAGGCATTATTCTTATCAGTGCAGCACCTTTCCGTTTCGGCTTTAAGTTCAGTGTTATACTGGGCTACCACGAAACGAAATTGGGTAACAGCCTCCTCGAAACTACAATAAAGGTCACCACCGGAAGCATTTTTATGCCCACCACCATTAAAGTGCCTGGAAGCCAGTAGGTTCACATCAAAATTTCCTTTGGAGCGCAGACTAAACTTTATTTTCCCTTTGCGTTCGGTAATCAGGGCGCCGAAGATGATTCCCTTAAGCCCCATCGTGAAATTGACCACGCCTTCCGTATCGCCGTTGCGGGCGTTGAACCGCTTCAATTCCGCGGCCGACAAGGCGATAAAAGCGGTTCCGCTTTCCGGGATTACAACCAGCTTTTCACTCATGCAATACCCCATCAGCCGCATACGATCTACGGAATTATTATCGTACACCCGCCGATGAATATCGGCCAGGTCGCAGCCCGTTGATACAATTTCGGCCACCGCCAAAAAAGTCGACGGATAATTGCAGGCATAACTAAAAGAGCCGGTATCGGTCATAATGCCAACGTAAAGGCAACTTCCGATATCGCGGGTTAATAAGGTGGCGTCACCACAGGCTTTCATGAGCTGCATTACGAGTTCGGCCGTAGAGGAGACCTCCGTGGTGGTGTACTCCATTTCGCAAAAATGTCCACGCTCAATATGATGATCTATCAGTATCTTAGGGGTCTGGCTGCGTTCAAAAGCCGACTGCAAGCCCTCCAGCCGGTCGGGTGCATTGAAGTCAACACAGATCAACAAATCAGCCTCTTCAAGTACTTGCTGACAAGCCTTCGCATCGCGGTCATACACCAGGAGCTCATCCGTCCCCGGCATCCAGGCCAGAAAATCCGGATACATGCCGGGAACCAGGGCCTTGATTTCTTTTCCACGGGCCCGTAACCAGTGAACAACCGCCAGGGCCGAACCCATAGCATCACCGTCGGGATTGGTGTGGGTGAGCACCGCAACCTTGTTCGCCTTCCCAATGGCCGACGAAATAACAGGAACAATTTCTTTTTTCAAATTCTATGGATTTAATACACAAGCGCCCGGGTGATTGTCTCTCCGATCCGCTTGTACTGCAAAATTAAATTTTTAAGCGGGAACCTTGACAAATGCATCAATATTATTATTTTTAGCCTTGGTTTACGAAACCTAAAAATCATCCTTATGGCCGGAAATTTCACATTCACTATTATCAAACCCGTAGCTTTCAGAAAAAACTATACAGGCCTTATTCTGGCACGCGTAACCCAGGCCGGCTTCCGCATAGCAGCCATAAAAACCACTCAGCTTACCCGAGAGCAGGCACAAAAATTTTATGAAGTTCATGCCGAACGACCTTTTTACAAAGATCTGGTGGACTTTATGGTATCCGGACCCGTGGTGGTTGGAATCCTGGAAAAAGAAAACGCGGTGGATGACTATCGTAAGCTGATCGGGTCAACCAATCCCGCCGATGCCGACGATCGGACCTTACGTTTTCTCTTTGGAACATCACTCCAGGCGAATGCCGTGCACGGTTCCGACAGCGACGAAAATGCCATTCGGGAGAGTGCCTTTTTCTTTGCTACCAGCGAACGTTTTTAATGATCCCCTTCCGGGAAGTATTCCCGAAATGTTCGATTACTGTAAAAAATGACTATTTTTTCAATGGTCAGACCAGGGGTATTTGAAGTTTCTATCGGCTTAGGAATTTCAGCCATCTGATTATCAGACTTCAAGGATTCCGAAGCTACGGATTTCTGCTCCGTTGCTGCCGTTAACTTAATTTCCTGCTCCTTTTCCGGACTCGGCTCCAGCTTTTCTACTTTTATCTCCTTCTCAGAAGCTTCAGTCGGCAATACAAGCTCATCATTTGTCTGTATTTCAGTAAATAATGAAGATTCTGGGAATTCTTCAACACGCGGTTTTTGCTCGACTTCCGGAGGGGTTTTTATAGGCTCCAGGCTCGGATCCGGCATGGAAAAAAGGTCCGGCTGAGGATACTTCATCATTGATCCTCTGCCGTTTAACAGCCAGTCGGGGTCAATTTCCGGATACCGCTTCAAGACCTTCTGAATTAAGTCCAGGGAGGGCATATTACGCCCCGATAGAATGTGTGAAATACTGGAGCGCTGTACCCCAATTTCATCCGCAAAGCGGGACGCCGTCAGATTGTTTACCTTCAGGATTAATTGTATTCTGTCAACCATTGGTTACAAAATTAATTTATCAGATCACAAAAGTAATTCATTTTTGATTTACATTGATAACTAGATAAAATTTATTTTTGTAACTTTTAGTCGCTTCATAAATCATCACCAATGGTACTTTTGTAAATTTCGTATTTACCGTATATACAGTATTTTAACCACTTTATCGTTAGTAGGGCTTTAGATCCGGAAAATCCATCTTTACATTGAGTAATACTTGAGTTAATATTACATAAACGTTTGATTTTTATAGCGTATAATTATTCTACATTATGCATTTTTCCAAACCTTAACAAGATCGTTTTGTATACTTTACAAAATCACAAATGTAATATTAAATATAATAATTACATCTGTAACCCTACACTAATTATCAATGTGTTATGAAATAATGTTTACATACGTAACTATAATTTACTTTTGTGAATAGTTGACTTTGTTTACGTATGTATATCCAACCTTAGCAACTTAATACAGATGTAAATTGAACCCTCCTACAATAGAATAGGCCTGGCCCCTTTATTAGATCATTTGAAATAGGCTGTGGAAAACCTGTTAATAAGTCAGCAAACCTTAATTAAACACCTGAATTACTTTAACTTAAGATTAATATTTGGCAATACTGAAAATGTGAGTAGACAGAAGCCTTCGAGGAAACCCGGGACGTTTCTGAATAGAGACTTCCCTACCCTCAAAAAATGAGCGAACGGAATCAGATAAAGGACACAGACGAACACGCGCCGGGAAATGGGCGCAGCCTAAAGGCTGAGCATCGTAGATGCTCAGCGCCCGACCTTACTCCATGCTCAATGCACAAAAGGTAATCGCAGGTGGAAGTTTCAACAGCGATGTTTCTGCGACACAGTTTCTCAGGAATCTGCCCAGACCATGGTAAGCTTCGTTAAATGGCTTATAAGAAAAAAAGCAAGGAATTCGTTCACCTACCTGGCCAGGATAGCCTGGTAGATCACCTTCTGAATCTTTGTCCGTATACCGCTCTCTGCCAGCTTATTAGTCTCAGACCAGGGATACGTGCGGTTGGAAAGGAAGATGTATACAATTTGGGTGCTTGGATCGGCCCAGACGTAAGTGCCTGTGAATCCGGTGTGACCAAAACTCTCATCCGAAACGAGATCACAGGTGGGACCGCCATCACGACCGGGAAGCGGCTTATCAAATCCAAGTCCCCGGCGATTGGTACGTGACACCGGACGGGTAAAGACATCGATGGTCTCCGGAGTTAAGTAGCAGCGACCAGCGTACTCTCCACCCTGAATAAGCATTTGAAAAATGACCGCCAGATCGGCGGCATTGGAAAATAATCCGGCATGGCCCTGTACTCCACCAAACATCGCTGCTGCCGGGTCATGAACATCACCCTGCACCAGGGCATGACGGAAGTAACCATCCACCTCGGTAGGAATAATCCGGTCCAGACTAAAACGCTTACGAGGCTGATAACCAATGGTCCCCAGTCCAAGCGGACGATAGAAGTGCTCCTCCGTATACGCGTCCAGGCTTTGTCCACTCACTTTCTCAACCAAACGCTTCAACAGAATAAAGCCCAGATCGGAGTATTTATAATCGCGGTCTTTCCGAAGTTCCGACCGAACAACCTTCGAAAATAAGGTGTCGGGGTAATCGTACCTTATATATAAACTGTCGGCCACACGAAATGGATACAATTCGGAATACGCTTTTTTAAATAGCAAGGTATCCAGAAAACCTTTTATCATAACCTCCTTGTAAAAAGGAATAAAGCTTTGAAGGCCAGCCTGGTGCGAAAGAATGTCGCGGACTTGCAAGCTGGCTTTATTGCTGCCTTCAAGTTCAGGCAGGTAGTGTCCTAATTTCTCATCAAGGTCAAGGCGACCTTCCTCATATAGTTTCATAACAGCCAGCGTTGTGGCCGCAACCTTCGTTACCGAAGCCAAATCGTACAAATCGTAGTTTCGAACCGCGATGTCCTTATCATAGGTGTGATAACCAAAGGATTTGTGATAAATGACCTTGCCCTTGTATCCCACCAGGATTTGACAACCCGGATAGATCCGGTCGCCAATTCCCTTTTTCGCGATGGAATCTATTTTGTTGAAAACAAGGCTGTTGATGCCTTCTTCTTCCGGCAGTGTGTATTTTATCCGGCCGAGCGCCCGGGTCTCGAAACCTGTTTGCACGGCGAACAAACCTGATGCGGTAACGGGGAGACGGCCATTCACCGCGATGCCGCCAAAGATGGCTGCGGCTCCGGCATGCTGGGCGTAAACATGATCCTGATAAGAAACCAACACCGCGCTGGCCGGCAGAGTATCGCCAAAAAATGAAAGGGCGTAAGGATTCGCAAAAAGATCGAGAATGAGCGGCTTGCGTAATGCTACCTCTTTGACCAGATGTACCATCGCGGAGGTGATGCCAAAAGCGGAAGTGGCACTGCTGGCTGCGCTGTGCAAGCCTATTATCACCAGATCCGAAGAATCCAGTTGAGTCATAAGCTTAATGCGGGCCGAATCCGAAAAGTTTTTCTCAAGATTGTAGCATTTTAACCTGGCGTACTGTCCGGCCATGGTCTGAAATTCCGTCTGCCGCCCCGCATTTCCTACCGAAACACAAGCAATCCGCATAGTATCCGTGCGTTGCAACGGTAGTATTCCGCCCTCGTTTTTCACGATGGTAACGGATGATTCGTAGAGTCGTTGCTGCAACCACTCACTCTGCGGGGTGTTCAGGTCGTTGTACAAAGCTCTCAATTCCACCCGGGGCCGTTCGCACAATCCAGCCCGGTACTTATAACGTAATACATTTTTACAACGCTGCTCTATGTCTGCTTCCTTTAAACGTCCTTCCGCAACAGCAATTTTTATCGCGGCAATAGCCATGGGAATATCTTCCGACATCAATAAAATGTCTACACCGGCTTGCAAGGCTTTCACTTCGAGTTCGCCCGGCTTTTTCGAAATCTTGACGCCTTCCATGTTCAGCGCATCGGTAACCACCAAACCATCGAAGCACATCTCGTCGCGAAGCAGCTCCCCAATCACTTTCTCTGACAAGGTAGTTGGGCAATTACTCGTGTCGATGGCCGGCACATGAAGGTGGGCCACCATGACGGCATCCAGACCTGCGGATATCAAAGCTCGAAATGGAAACAAGTCCACCGAATCCAGAAGCGCCCGGCTGTGGTGAATCACCGGCAATGTTAAGTGAGAATCCTGATCAGTATCCCCGTGTCCGGGAAAATGTTTGGCGGAGGTCAAAATCCCCTGATCCTGCATGCCGCGCATGTAGGCAATGCCCTTGCGGGCTACGTTGTCGCGAACTTCACCAAACGAGCGGTAATTGATTACCGGATTTCTGGGGTTGCAATTTACGTCGACTACCGGAGCAAAATTCATCTGCACACCGATGCGCCGGCACTGCCGGCCCATGTCGGCCCCCATCTCATAGATTAGACTATCCTTCTGAATAGCCCCCAATGTCATCTGTTTAGGGTACGATATCGTCGAGTCTTTTAGGCGCATGCCCAGCCCCCACTCCCCGTCGATACCAATGAGCAGCGGTGTTTTTGCCATAGCCTGCCAGGCGTTTGCCATTCGGGCCTGAGCTAGTGGACCGCCCTGGAAAAAGATGATGCCGCCGATGTTGTATTTTTCCACCAGCTCCGTCACCTCTTTGCTTTCCTCCATACTCCGGTTGCTGTAGGCAGCCACCATAAAAAGCTGGGCGATCCTTTCGTCAGCCGTCAGCGCGGAAAATACACTATCAACCCAATACGATTCCTCCGGAACACCTTCCTTTTCGGGAAAGTTTCCGGAGGTTTCGTTATTATATAGCTGCGAAAAGATGACGATCGTGAGGATGCTAAACAGCATCGTCCAGAGAGCCTTCATACGCTTTTTCTTAGAAAGCGTAGCGGTTGTCGTCGATCAGCTTGTCGGCTATGCGGCGGCGTGCATCTTTGGTGTTAATAGGTTTACAAGCCGTCAGCGTGAACAATCCATTGCGCAGTTTTTCAAATTCGTCGCCCGTAGCCACCGAAGTAACGGCATCCATACCATATTTAAAAACGCGGCCGGCCGCTTCGTACAGGAAGCAATCCAGAATATCGCGGTATACGGGTGAAAACTGTGCACCCTGAGTGGTTTCCATTTTGCGAACACGATTCAGCATCGATTCCGCCACATAGGATTGAATAATCATATCAGAAATACTCATCTGCACTTCCTGCTCGCTGGAATAAGCTTTACCCAGCGTTTCATAAGCCCGGCCCATGATAAGCGCAACGGCTTTCTTTAAATTACGAACGAGTTCGAGCTGATAAGTATAGTAGTCTGCCGAGGAGGCGGATGTCAGCTTAGCTGTTTGGCATTCGTCCCACGCCTTTTTCGTAAGATCAAAGAAGGGGGATCCTGCGCGTTTGGCAAACTTGAGGGTCATGTCGGCCACCACGAGACGATTGATTTCGTTGGTTCCTTCAAAGATACGATTGATGCGGGAGTCGCGGTAGCAACGATCCACCGGCATTTCGGCAGAAAAGCCCATGCCACCGTGGATCTGAACAGCCTCGTCAACAATATAGTCCTGCGATTCAGAGCCAAAAACCTTTAGAATGGCGGCTTCCAGTGCATATTCTCCAATGGCTTCGAGGTAGGCTTTGCCCTTCTCTACGCCTTGAGCAACATGTGCATTGATGGTCTCATCAACATAATAGGAAGTCCGGTATACCGCGGTTTCATTCGCGAAGGTGCGAATGGCCTGCTCGGCTAATTTGTATTTGATAGCGCCAAACGTATTG
>CAZPDS010000044.1:0-21616 GCA_964585485.1 uncultured Bacteroidales bacterium | reverse complement strand
TACCTGATCCTTCTTTACCGCGGTTTACGGATCGCCACCAAGTGCGAAAAAACCTTCGGGGCCTTGCTGGGATTGGGGGTCAGTTTCATCCTGGTCTTTCAGGCTATCATACATATGGCCATTACAGTGGGCTTGTTCCCCGTTACCGGCCAACCCCTGCCGATGGTCAGCATGGGTGGAACCTCGCTTTGGTTTACCAGCATTGCTATTGGTATTATGCTGAGTATTTCGCGTACCACTGAGAAAGAGCTGGAAATTCCGGAACCCGCCTCCACGGATGCCAATGTTCAACAACCTATAAATACCACGGACGATGAAAAGTAACGCACGTATTATCATCAGTGGTGGCGGCACCGGCGGTCATGTTTTTCCCGCCATCGCCATTGCCAACGCCATCCGGAAAGCCGCGCCCGAAAGCGATATTCTGTTTGTGGGCGCCAATGGTCGCATGGAAATGGAGAAAGTGCCAGCCGCCGGATATACAATTATTGGCTTGAACATTAGTGGATTTCAGCGCAGGCTGACCTTGCAAAACCTGAGCTTTCCTTTTAAGGTGTTAATGGCCATGCGCAAGGCAAGGCGCATCATCCGCGATTTCAAACCTGACGTGGTGGTGGGCGTGGGTGGTTACGCCAGCGGACCCCTGGTAAGAGTGGCTTCCCGTATGGGCATCCCGGCAGTTTTGCAGGAGCAGAATTCCTACCCTGGTGTTACCAATAAGTGGCTGGCCAAAAAGGCCCGCGTGATTTGCGTTGCTTACGACGGGCTTGAGCGCTTCTTCCCCAAAGAAAAAATTTTATTCACCGGAAATCCGGTACGGCGCGAGGTGATCAAGCTGGAAGGAAAGAAAGCCCGGGCCCTGGAGGAATTCGGTCTGGATCCCGCAAAGCCGGTGATCTTTGCCGTCGGCGGAAGCCTGGGTGCGCGGTCCATCAACCAAAGTGTTGAGGCGGCACTTGGCCAATTGGTGACGGCCGGTATCCAACTCTTATGGCAGACCGGGAAAGGATATGGCGAGCAGGCGCGTGCGGCGGTGAAGCCCTACGAAGGTAAAGGCATCGTTACAACGGAGTTTGTTAGCCGTATGGATCTGGCGTATGCTCTGGCGGATGTGGTTATCAGCCGGGCCGGAGCTATCGCTATTTCGGAGCTCTGCGCGGTCCAAAAACCCGTGATTCTGGTGCCCTCGCCCTGGGTTGCTGAAGACCATCAGACCCACAACGCGATGTCGCTGGTGAATCATCAGGCCGCGCTCTTGGTCAAAGATGCAGAAACAATGGAAAAGCTCATTCCGGAGGCCATAAACCTGATCCGGGATAAACATCGCTGCGAACAACTGCAACGGCAAATTGCGGCGCTCGGTCGTATCGATGCCGATGATGCAATTGCCTCCGTGGTATTAGGATTAGTGAAATGAACATGAAAGCGGACACGATACACACGATCTATTTTCTCGGCATTGGCGGCATTGGGATGAGCGCCCTGGCGCGCTATTTTAAAGCCATCGGCAAGACGGTATCGGGCTACGATCGTACGGAAACGGAACTGACCCGCGCGCTGGTGCAGGAAGGTATTCCGGTTCATTATACCGAAGCGCCCGTGCCGCCCGAACCGTATCCGGACCTGGTGGTTTACACCCCGGCCATTCCGGTAGATCACGCGGAATACCAGTACTTCCTTACGCACAGCATTCCCATGTTGAAGCGTTCAGAGGTATTGGCCATGCTGGCTAATGATCTCTATACCATCGCGGTGGCCGGTACCCACGGGAAGACCAGTATCAGTTGTATGATCACTCACCTCCTCAAACACAACGGCCTTCCGGTGAATGGCTTTATTGGGGGTATTTCGGTAAATTATCAGACCAACCTCCTGCTTACGCCCGGGGCTACCCAAGCTGTTGTTGAAGCCGATGAGTACGATCGCTCTTTTCTTGCGCTGCATCCGGATATCGCCGTAATATCGGCCGTGGATGCCGATCATCTCGATATCTATAAGACGCATGACGCACTCAAGGCCGCTTTCGCGGAATTTGCCGGACAGCTTCGGCCCGCGGGAACCCTGGTAATACGGGCCGGACTTAACATTCATCCCGCGGAAGGGCGTGCGGTTCGAACCTACGGCGCTCCGGAGGCCGACTACCGGGCGACAAATGTGCGCGTTGAACAGGGAGCCTTCGTTTTCGATCTGACGGGTCCGGCCTTGAAGGTGGACGCCATACGCATGCAGGTGCCCGGAAACCACAACATTGAGAACGCGCTGGCGGCCGCCGCCGTAGCAGATATCAGCGGACTCAGCGGAGATCAAATACGGGACGGTCTGGAGAGTTACCAGGGCGTGAAACGACGATTCGAGTGCGTTGTATGTACGGAGAAGACGGTCTATATCGACGACTATGCCCATCACCCGGAAGAAATTCGAGCCTGCATTTCCACCGCCCGGCTGCTCTATCCGGGTCGTCGCATCACGGGTATCTTTCAACCCCATTTGTTTTCCCGCACCCGCGATTTCGCAGAAGGATTTTCAGCTGTGCTAAGTATGTTTGACGTGGTGGCCTTGCTGCCGGTGTATCCTGCCCGCGAATTGCCCATTCCCGGCGTTACTTCAGAAATGCTGCTGGATCGTATTCAAGGTCCGGAAAAGGCATTACTTCAGGCCAGTGAGGTCGAAAGCTGGATCCGGAAAACCGACCCCGAGGTGTTGATCACCATCGGTGCTGGCGATATCGATCGCCTGGTGCCCATCATCAAAACAGTACTGAAACCCTTAACACCCCCGGCCAACGAATGAAAAAGCGCGCCCTCCTGATCCTGGTTTGGACGAGTCTCGTGATGATCCTGCTGCTGGCGCTAAGTGTGGCGTTGAAGGTGCATCAGCAACGGCCCTGCAGCGGTATTGAAATTTCCATCAACCGCCAGGACGGGGATGATTTTGTGACCGTTGAAAACCTCCGCGCCTGGTTGGGGGTGATCAACAACGCCAAGGAAGGCGTGCCCCTCGAAAGTATCAACATCCACGAGTTGGAACAGCAAATTGCCCGGAATCCTTATGTACAGAAAGCCGCGGTGTACACCGACCTCAAAGGTACGATCCACATCGATGTGGTGCAGCGTATTCCGGTGGTGCGGGTGCAAAACTCCTTGAAAGTACAGTGGTACATTAGCGACGATGGCCACATGATGCCCGTGAATCCCGGGAAACCGGCGAATGTTTTAATGGCCTGCGGAAACATCCCCGATTATTATATTCCCGAAATGTGCCTCATGCTGCCGGAAATTAAAAGCCATCAGGACTCCCTGCTGGTTCGCTCACCGCTTTATCAGATCTGGCAGGTGGCGCGCACCATCCACGAAGATCCCTTTCTCCGGGCGCAGATCGAACAAATATACCGAAACGCCGATGGCGATATTGAATTGATTCCGATGGTCGGCAAACATTTGATTATCTTTGGAGAGGCCGGGGAGGTCCGCCAAAAATTTAACAAACTCAAACTCTTTTACCAGCACAGCCTGATTCATGAAGGCTGGGATAAATATGACACCCTGAACCTGAAATTTGAAAATCAGGTGGTATGTACAATAAAGTAAAATCAATCATATGGACACAAGTGAAATCATCGTAGGTTTAGACATCGGTTCAACCAAGATAGCGGCGATTGTCGGACGACAGAACGCCCACGGCAAACTCGAAATCCTCGGGTACGGCAAAGCGAAATCCCTCGGGGTGAAACGGGGTGTCGTTTCCAATATCGAATATACCGTCGACTCCATCAGGAAAGCTGTGGAAGAGGCCGAGAAACAATCCGGGGTCAATATCAAAGTTGTGAATGTGGGCATTGCCGGGCAACACATAAAAAGCATCCAACACCGCGGAAGCCTGATTCGCGACACCCTCGAAAATGAAATTCATCAGGATGACATCAACCGCCTGGTGGAAGATATGTACAAACTGGTGATGCAACCCGGGGAGGAAATTATCCATGTGATTCCCCAATCTTACATCGTGGACAAAGAAGCCGGGATCAAGCACCCTATCGGGATGGCGGGTATTTGTCTGGAGGCCGATTTTCACATCATTACAGGGCAGGTCTCGGCTGTTCGCAATATCAATAAATGCGTGACCAAAGCCGGACTATTTATCGCCGATCAGATTCTGGAACCCCTGGCATCCAGCGATGCGGTTCTTAGTGATGAAGAAAAAGAAGCCGGGGTTGTACTGGTCGACATTGGTGGTGGAACCACTGATATTGCTATCTTTCAGGACGACATTATCCGACACACCGCCGTCATTCCGCTGGGTGGTGATATTATTACCGAAGACGTGAAAGAAGGCTGCACGATAATCAAAGATCAGGCGGAGGCGCTTAAGGTGCGCTTTGGATCGGCCCTGGCCAGCGAAAGCAAAGCCGAAGAGATCGTTTCCATTCCCGGACTGAAAGGACGGCCCCGCAAGGAAATTTCGGTGAAAAACCTGGCCAGTATCATCCAGGCCCGCATGGAGGAAATTCTTGAGCATGTCTATTATGAAGTGAAAAGTTCCGGGTATGAAAAGAAACTGATTGCCGGACTGGTGCTCACCGGGGGCGGCGCTCAACTGAAGCACATCAGCCAGCTGGCCGAATTTAAAACAGGTATGGATACACGTATCGGTTATCCCACTGAACATTTGGCCGACAAGGTGATCGAGGAAATGGCTTCACCGATGTACGCCACAGGTATCGGATTGGTGCTTAGAGGCCTTCAGGTAGCCAATGCCAATAAATCCAATACGAAAAACGCACCCACGCCGCCGACCCGAACTAAAGGTAGTTTCTTTGATTCGATCTTTAAAAAAGGAAAGGAATTTTTTGGCGAGGAGGAGGTCAGCTAGGCCGCTCCATCCAGCCTGCCTTTCCAGTGCTTCTGCTTCAACGTGAGCGTTTTTTTTGGTGTGCAAGTGCTTGTGCGTTGATTTACATTTATCTACAGAATCAGGGCTTTCGTCGGAAATCTAAGCCGCTTATTAACAAGAGTTTATTAACAACGTTTTTTAAAACCCTTGACTGACAAGGCTTTGCTCGGGAAATAATTAACAACAGGTAGTTGATAAAATGTAGCAGGTATTTTCTATTAACACAATCTTAAAGTTTATTTTTACAATCTCCAAAATACTATACTCTATGAAATTTGAAGCGCCCAAAAATCAGTCGTCCATCATCAAGGTCCTTGGGGTAGGTGGAGGTGGCAGTAATGCGGTCACCTACATGTACAAACAGGGCATTCGCGGAGTCGATTTCATTTTGGCCAATACCGATAGTCAGGCCTTGGAAATGAGTGAGGTTCCGGTGAAAATTCAGCTGGGTGCCAACCTCACAGAAGGCATGGGCGCAGGATCGATTCCGGAAGTGGGCCGTCAGGCGGCGATTGAAAGTGCTGATGAAATTCGGAATTTGATGGAAACCAACACCAAAATGGTGTTTATTACCGCAGGTATGGGCGGCGGAACCGGTACGGGCGCAGCACCGGTTATTGCCTCCATTGCTAAAGAATTGGGCATTCTTACCGTGGGCATTGTTACCGTTCCCTTTCTGTTCGAGGGTCGCAAACGCAAGATGCAGGCTGATCAGGGCATTGCTGAGATGCGGAAATACGTGGATACGCTCTTGATTATTTGCAACGATAAATTACGGGAATTGTACGGCGACCTCAGGCTGAGTGAGGCTTTTGGTAAGGCCGACGATATTCTGACCATCGCCGCCAAGGGTATCGCCGAAATTATCACTGTGACCGGAAATGTTAATGTTGACTTCAATGATGTAAATACCGTGATGCGGAATTCCGGTGCAGCCATTATGGGTACCGGTATCGCAGAAGGGGAGAACCGGGCACGCACGGCCGTTGAAAAGGCACTGAATTCTCCGTTGCTGAACGACAGCAATATTACCGGCGCCAAGAATGTTCTGCTTTACATTGCTTCCGGGTACCAGGAAATTTCCATGGATGAAATCACCGAAATTACGGACTTCATTCAGGCCGAGGCCGGCAGTACCGCTGAAGTTATTTGGGGCAGTGGGGTCGACGAAACCCTGGGGAACAATATCTGCGTAACCATTATTGCCACCGGCTTTGCCAGCGCGGAAGGCGCAAATCCTGTGGCTGTGACGGAAAAGACCGTGATCCCACTCGAAAATGAGCCGGTAACACCCGTTGAACCAGCGGCAGAGAGTAAAGAGGATAATTTCGATTTTAAGATCATTAAGGCCGGGGAGAACGCCCCGGTGAAAGAGGAAGAAGAAGTTTCGGCCAAAACGGAAACCTTCGAAACCACTACCGAGGAAGTGAACGGGATCGTTTTCGAATTCACCACCGTGAAGCCCGCCGAAGAAGAACCCAACGAAAGTCCGGTCGTTAACGTACATCCAGCCCCCGAACCGCAGGCCTTTGAAGTGACGAAGGAGAAACCCCTTACGCAACAGAGCCCGGAAGACCGGGAAATGTACCTTCGTCATCAGGAACGTACTCAGCGTCTGCGTGAACTGAGCATCAAAATCAGAACGCCACAGGGCCTGGCCGAAGTGGAAAATGAACCGGCCTACAAACGCCGTAATGTTGAGCTCTCCGACCTTAAACCCTCCTCCGAAAGCGAAGTCTCCCGCTTCGTGGTCGGTGATGATGAGGACAAGAATTCCGGCATTAAGAATAACTCATTCCTCCACGATAACGTGGATTAATTTGTCCCTGCACCGGACAAGAAATCGGCCTGCTTGCGCGGGCCGATTTTTTTTGCGCATACGCCCTTAAACCTCAACGAGGCTCGATTCCTGGTTCTGCAACAGGAAGTGAAGGCGGTTTATGACGTTGATTTTGCTGGTGCCGTAATCGAAGTCCAGAAAGAGTAAATTGATGTGGGGATAGATTTGTTTAATCTTTTTCTCCATCCCTTTGCCAATGATGTGATTGGCGATGCAACCAAAAGGTTGCATGCAGATAACGTTGAACACGCCCATGCGCGCAAAGGAGGCAATCTCGCCCGGAATCAGCCATCCCTCACCATACTGATTGGCCAGACTCAGAATATCTGCAGCGAGCCTGGCTTCGTGCTGAATGTTGTAAACCGGCCGGTAATGACGGAAACGGCTTAGCACTCGCTCAAATTGGTGAATGTAGCGGCCGGCACCCCATTCCAGAAAGGCCATCAAAAAACCATTGGATTTAACTTCCTGCAGGTTTTCTTTTTTCATCACCCGCGTATTGATGAACGACTGCATGAAGAAATGAACCAGCGGCGGTTGTATCACTTCCACGCGGTTTTTTACCAGCCAGTTGATAACGTCAAATTGCCCGAATGTATTGAACTTTATATAGATTTCACCAACCACGCCAACGGCCTGCACCTCCTCATCCTGCACCGCTATGGCATTGAAATCGCTCACGGCTCTTTCCAGCAAGGGCAGCAGGCTCCTGTACTCTCTTTTCTCCATCAAAGCACAGCTCAGTTCAAGGTAACGGTCGCGCAACTGTAAGCTGCTGCCGGCTTCCGTTTCGCGACAGGCCGTGGCATAATAGAGGCGCGACAGGCTATCGGCAAACATCATCGCCGCGAAGGCGGGATGGATCGCTTTCCGCCAATCGGGCGTGAACCCGGGTTGCTCGTTGTTGAGCCCCTCGCTGGTGGCCACCGAAATCACCGGGATTTCTCCAAATCCGGAACTGACCATGGCGCGTTTGATCAGCGCAATGTAGTTGGTGGCACGGCATTGTCCCCCCGTTTGAGAGATGCCCACAGCCACTTTGTCAAGGGGATAGTGGCCGCTTTTTAATGCCCGTAGTATGTCACCCACCACCAGTGTGGCCGGGTAGCAGATTTCGTTGTTCGCATATTCCAACCCATAATCGATGGATTGCTGGTCAGACGGTGGAAGATTCTGGACCTTATACCCCAGAATATCTCCCAAAATCGGGACATACGGGGAATAGAAATCCGAAAACCAGGGAACCAGTATGGTTTTCCACCGGTCTTCGGGTTGAAATACCGCGATCGAATTGGCCCCCCTCGTTTCTTTAACCGTGGTCTCAAATTGCGCACTCCGCAGCTTTAAAGAGGCAACCAGGGAACGTAATCGCAGACGGGTGGAACCCGGACTGGATATTTCATCGATGCGCAGCAGCGCGTACGGAACATCCATGCGCCGCGTCAGATCACTGATCTCATCAATGATGAAAGAATCCGGTCCGCATCCGAAAGAATTTAACTGAATGAGCCCGATGTTCTGCTGCTGCCGGCTTACCCACCATGCCGCCTGAAGCACACGGTTCGGATACTCCCACTGCGATACCGTGAAAAACGATGCGAAGCCCTCGGAGTCGTCGCCCCGGGCAATTTCTTCATTGATAACACCAACCCCCAGGTCCGACAACATCTGCGATACCTGCTGGTGGATTAGCTGATCCATATGGTAGGGATGACCCGCCAATAAGACCAGGGGCGTATTGTTTTCGCGGGCTTCCTTCAGGATTTCCAGGTTTTTGCGCAGCATTTCGTCACGCACCCGCTCTTGTTCCGCCTGAGCCGCTGAAAAGGCCGCGGCAATCAATGTCTTACGCACCCCCAGCGAACGTAAAAACTGCCGGCAGGCGGTGAGCAACAAGGCCGGATTTCCAAAGTTGATGGAGGGGGCGTAGAACGGAATGCCCGATTGGCTGAGCGCGGGGGTTGTGCTTTTCAGTACCTCCGAATATCCGGTCACAATGGGGCAGTTGTAGCTGTTGCCGGACGTGGTAAACGCTTTCTTTTCGTATACGGCGAAGGGGTAAAAGATGGCATCAACCTTCTTTTGCGTGAGGTTAACGATATGCCCGTGCGATAACTTGGCAGGGAAGCAGATGTTTTCCGACATCACCGCGCCGTTGCCGCTTTGGCATATTTCGCCGGAGCTTTCATCTGATAAAACGACTTCTATACCGCAACGGGTAAAGAGCGTGTTCCAAAAGGGGAAGTTTTCGTAGATGTTGAGAATGCGCGGAATGCCCAGCCGCAGCATCGGTTTCTTGTCGGGGCGTGTGCTGCGGCTAAACAGCAGCGTTTTTTTGAATTCTATGATGTTCTGCTGCCGCTGAACAGGCAGTGGATTGTTAGAAAAATGCTTTTCGCATTTGTTGCCCGAAAAACAGCGATGTCCGTTGCTGAAGGAGTATACCGTGATTTTGCAGTTGTTGGTGCAGCCTCTGCAGACCGACAATTTTGTGCTGTATTGCTGCGCACCTTCCAGATAGGAAAGACCAACAAAGCGGGATGCGCTGTGGCCGTTTTCCTCATACTGACGCTGGGCAAAGAGGGCGGCACCCAAGGCCCCCATGAGTTCGGGTTTATCGCTGGAAACTACTTTTTTCCCGGATAGAATTTCCAGACTCCGGAAAACGGCTTTGTTCCGGAACGTCCCCCCCTGTACCACAATATGATCGCCAATCTCGCTGTAGCTTTTTATTTTCAGCACCTTGTTCAGGCAGTTTTTTACCACGGAGTAGGCAAGCCCGGCCGACAAGTCGGCCACCGAAGCGCCGTCGCGAAGAGCTTGTTTAACCTTGGAATTCATAAATACGGTGCAGCGTGAACCTAAATCATAGGGTGCCTTGGCACTCGCCGCCAGGGTTGAGAAATCAGCCGGTGTGTAGCCGAGGGTGGCCGCAAAACCTTCAATGAAGGACCCACAACCGGAGGAACAGGCCTCGTTTATTTCGATGTTGGTAATGGTGTCGTTCTTTATCGTGATGGCCTTGATGTCTTGCCCGCCAATGTCGAGTATAAAACTAACCTCCGGCTCAATGTGTTTTGCGGCCATAAAATGGGCTACCGTTTCTACAATACCGTGGTCAAGCCCCAGGGCCGATCGTAAAAGTTCTTCACCGTAGCCGGTTACACCCGCCTGGTCGATGATGATGTTGGTCTGCTTCGCAAGAAGGCTTTCGCGCAAAATATTCAAGCCGGCCACCACCGTTTCCAGGGGGTTGCCCTGATTGTTCCGATAAAAACTATACAGCAGTTCGCCTTGCTTATTGATGACGCAAATTTTGGTCGTGGTAGAGCCCGAGTCGATGCCAAGGAACGCGTGCTCCAGGGGTGCTGCTTCTTTTTCTGCCACCCGGATCAGGTGCCGGGTTTTCTCCCATTGCTGAAAATCCTCCCCGCTGTTGAAAAGCACCTGCAAGGTGTTCCCTTCGCTCTCCAGGCGGGGGCCCGACGACAAGTGTTCGATCAGGGCGGAAATGTGTACCGCTTGCTGACGTTTTTTAACAGAGAGCGCCGTGCCCAGAGCCGTAAACAGTTCGGCTTTTTCAGGTACAATGATGTCGGCGGGCGCTAGTGCCAATAAGTTGCTGAAGGCACTGCGAAGATGGCTGATGTAAGTCAGCGGCCCTCCGCAAAACAGAAGACGTGGCTCTATGGTACACCCCCGCGCCAGCGCATTGATGGTTTGCGAAGCCACGGCATGGAAGATTGAGGCCGCAATATCGCTATGGGGTATCTTTCGGCTCAGGAGGTTTTGAACATCGGTTTTGGCAAAGACGCCGCAGCGTGATGCAATCGGATAGATCCGGGTAGACTGTCCGGCCAACTCATCCATCTCGGCCACCGTTATGCCAAGTAAACTGGCCATCTGATCAATATACGCCCCCGTTCCCCCGGCACAGTTGCCGTTCATCCGCATGTCGGGCTTGCGGGCATCACTGAAAAGCACAAGTTTGGCGTCTTCCCCGCCAATGTCGATCAGGCTTTTTATTCCCGGATACAATTTCTCAGAGGCTAAACCCGCGGCCACGATTTCCTGAATAAACGGTTGCCGCACAATTTGGGCAACACCCATACCGGCAGATCCCGTAAAGGCAACCCGAACAGAAAGGTCACCAAATTTTTGCTGCAGTTCCGACAGTATATCACTGAGCGTTTCGATGATCTTAAGGTTGTGGCGAATGTATTCGGAGTGCAATACCTTATCCTGGCTTTCAGCCAGAATGATCTTTGCTGTTGTGGAACCTATATCAATGCCTAGTAACAAGTCCTTCATGCTGTTTTGTCGTGTCGGTTGTGATAAGAATCAAGGCGCTTAGGCGGGCTCACTGATCGATTTTCGAACAATCATAAATCCGTCGTCAAGGGGAAGCAGGAGGTTGTCGACCCTCGGGTCTTCCCTTACCATCTTGTTAAATTCCAGCAGTCCCCGGGTGTCATGATCACCCGAAGCTGGAGGCCGCAACACCTTCCCCGACCAAAGCACATTGTCGGCGACCAGCGTGCCACCTGGGGCGAGCAAGGCCATGATAATCGGATAGAGTGCCGGGTAATCCCGTTTGTCAGCATCCAAAAAGCATAATTCAAAGGCCCCTTCAAGGTCCTTTAGCACCGCCCCGGCTTCTCCGGTGATCAGCCTGATTTGTTGCTGTTTGCCGGCTTCCGCGATATAGCGTGCGGCAAATTCCACCCGTTCCGGGTCGTGCTCTACGCTGATCAGCTCTCCCCCTTCGGTCAGGCCGTCGGCCAAACAAAGCGTGGAATAGCCGGTGTAGGTCCCGATTTCCAGAATCCGCCGGGGCCGGATCCAGCAACTGATGGTGCGCAGGAAGGCCCCTTGCAGGTGACCGCTCAGCATGCGCGGATGCATCACGTGCAGGTGAGTGTCGCGGTTCAGCCGGGCCAAGAGTTCTGACTCCGGTTTACTCATCGCTTCGGCATAGGCCCATAAATCTTCGTTCATGCGTTCTTATCGGATTTTTGGCGGCGGATCAGGCGGCCGTATAACACAAGAGGCTGATCCGTTCGGCGGGGAAAACCTCGTTTGCAATGGCCAGCAACTGTGGTGAGCTCAGCTCCCCGATCTCACGGATGATCTGTTCAAGGGGATAGGCGGTGCCGCGAACCAACATGCTTTTTCCCATCGACAGCATTTCACCCATGTTCGATTCCTGCGATACCGTTAGCTGCCCCATGATCTGCTGCTTTGCACGATGGAGCTGCAGGGTGCTGAGCTGCTGGCGGCAAAGTAGCTGAAGCTCCTTCTTTACCAATTCAATGGCCGGCGTCATGCGCTCGTGATCGGCCCCCATGTATATGCTAAATATCCCTGTATCGGTATAGGGCGTGTAATTGGATTCGATGTTGTACACCAGGCCACGCTTCTCCCGCAGCGATATATTTAATCGTGAATTGTTGCCCGGCCCACCCAGTAGGTTGTTGAGAAAGATCAGTCCTACGCGGTTCGGGTGATGAAAGGGATATGCCTCCGCACCCAGGGTACAGTGTCCCTGATGATTCTTTTTTGGAACCTGCAGGTTAAAGGGCTGGTAAGCCTGGAATGCCCTGCGCATAGGCGCAGCGGAAGCCAGCGGAATATTGCCAAAATACTTTTCCGCTAAGCGTACCCATTGCTGCGGTGGCATGTTGGCGGTACAACTAACAACAACCGAGGATTGCGTATAATGTTTCTGGATGAAGCGTCGGATCGTGTCACCGGTAAAGGATTTTATGCAGGATGCTGTGCCCAAAACAGCGCGCCCTAAGGGATGCCCAGCGAAAACGTGTTCCTCGAATTCGTCCAGAATGGTTTCGTCCGGCAAGTCCCGGTAATAGTGAATTTCTTCGATAACCACCTCTTTTTCCTTTTCAAGTTCCTTTTCGGGAAAGGTGCTGTGGGCGAATACGTCCGACAATAATACCATTGCCCTTTCGGTGAAGCGCAGAGGGATCGATGCATACAGACAGGTTTCTTCCCTGGCGGTGAACGCATTAATTTCGCCGCCTACACTGTCGATATAGTTTAGAATATGCCAGGATTTCCGGTGTGTTGTGCCCTTAAAGAGGGTATGCTCAATAAAATGCGCCAGTCCGTGCTCCCGCACCCCCTCATCCCGCGATCCAGCACCAATCAGTACGCCAAGGTGTGCTACCGCTGAGGCGCTGGGCCTGAAGACCGTCCGTATCCCGCAGGCCGTGGTATGATAGTAATAATCCATGCGGCAAAGGTATAGGTTTTTTAAGAGCTGTCGCGGATACTTACGCCCGCGATAGGTCAAAATTTAGTATTTTTATGCCATGATAAAACCGACCGGAAACATTCGAAGCGTGGGTATCTTCTGCGGCTCGGCCGAAGGAAATCACCCTGATTTTCTGGCCGCCGCCACCGCGATGGGAAGCTTGCTGGCTTCCCATAATATCCGCATTATATATGGGGGTGGCAACGTCGGACTAATGGGCGCACTGGCCGATGCAGCCCTGGCTCAGGGTGGCGCTGTGACCGGCGTTATCACCAAAAAACTGGCCGATGTAGAACTGGCGCATCAGGGTGTGCCGGAAATGATCGTTACCGACACCATGGACGAACGTAAGATGACCATCGTTAGCAAAAGTGACGCCTTTATTGCCATGCCCGGAGGTTACGGTACCTACGATGAGTTGTTCGAAGTGCTGGCCTTATGTCAACTGCATATTATTCACAAACCCGTTGGCCTGCTGAACACCCTGGCGTATTTCGAACCCTATCGCCACATGATTGCAAACGGAATTCGCTTTGGCTTCATCCGGCCGGAACACGACGATTTCTATGTGATGGAAGATACCCCCCAGGTTTTGTTGGAAAGTTTATGCGAACACCAGCCGCCGCTCAGCCAGAAATGGCTGGAAGCGTTTAAACACGAGAAACGATAAGGTTTTAAAAACGAATACCTATGAAAAAATTTGCTGTTATTTTGTCGGGATGTGGCGTCTACGATGGCACCGAAATCCACGAAGCGGTTTGCGCCCTGCTGGCCATTGATCGCGCTAATCATCAGTACGATCTTTATGCCCCAGATCAGTTGCAGCACCATGTAATAAACCACCTGACCGGTCAGGAAATGGACGAGAAACGCAATGTGATGGTGGAGTCGGCCCGTATTGCACGTGGAAAGATTCGGCCGCTGACCGAACTGGATGTGGCAGCCTATGATGGCCTGGTGCTGCCCGGCGGTTTTGGCGCCGCCAAAAACCTGTCCGATTATGCCTTTGCCGGCGCGGCCATCAAAGTGCTGGCGGATGTTGAGGCGGTGCTAAAAAAAATGCACGCCCTGCACAAGCCTATTGGAGCCATGTGCATTAGTCCTGTGATCCTCGCGCGCGTCTTCGGCAAGGTGAACCTAACCATCGGTCGCGATGCCACAACGGCCGGGCATCTTGAACAACTGGGCGCCATTCATCACCGCACAGAAAAAGCAGAAGTCACCGTTGATGAAGCCAATAAATTGGTGACTACACCCTGCTATATGACCAACATCCGAATCTCCTATGTGGCGGCAGGTGCCGAAGAGATGATCGCTGCCATGCTGACCCTGATGTAAAGGAGGCGGTTGATTGTACCGCTTTTATTCCTTGAGGAAGGGCCGCGTTTGTGTGCCGCTGATTCCGGTCGCCCGCAGAAAGTATAGTCCCGGCTTTAGCGTATGAACCCCAATCGGCAACGGCTCGGTCCCCGTGGAAGTTGCTTGCAGCAATAACCGGCCGCGGGCGTCATACAAATAATAGATCGTTTGCGCGTCCTGCATCCCCGAAATCATGAGAAAATCCTTGCAGGGATTGGGCTGTAGGGTCCAGGTGGAAAGCTCAGGGCTCATTACCCCAACACTGGCGTTGCTTAAATGAAGGGTATCTGACAGGGTATCGGCCGAACAGGCGTTCTGAACCATCAGTTTTACGGGGTAATGGCCGTAAGCAGCATAGTCGTGCACCGCGTCTTCATCCAGGGAGGTGTTGCCATCCCCAAAGTCCCAGCTCCAACTATCTGCATTCAGGGAGGTGTTGGTGAAGCTAACATTCAGGTTGTTGATTTGGGCGTTAAACAGGGCGTAGGCTTTATCTCCGCTACCTGCCCAAAGGTAGAGACTGTCGAATACCGTTTTGGCGGCCATCTCCTGCAGATATTCCGCATCTTGCGGTGATAATGTCGATTGAAACGTACTCCCGGCCGGACTTTCATGAAATAAGGTGGCGTAAAAAACACAGGCGCTCAGGTAGGTGCCGTGCAGGCTGGGGTGGCTCTCATCGGATGACCAGAGATCGAAGAGAGGACTCTCTTGAACCGTGGCATTCCAGGCCATACCCACCGGAGCCACCACGGCGGAGTTGTCGGCGCCCATTTGCAGGTAGTTCTTCCGAAGCTGTTCCTGCATGCCGGCATAGGTACATACCGGCGGCCAGGCCGCACAGTTGCCGGCATCGCCGTTTTTCCGACCCCACGTCATGTAAAAAACAGTTTCTGTACAACTGTCGTTCAGCCGGATCAGGCTGTCGAGTTTGCGGGCGTAGGGAAAGACTTCCACCGTGACCTGTGAAGGCGGAAAAGAAGGAAGCTGACTTTGCTCCTGGAGAATTACATAATCCCATTTCGCCGACTGTATGGCCGTGAGGGTTGCCGCGTATACACTGTGCTGGTTGAAGGTGTAACCACCGGGGTTCACCGAACTTGTTGTAACATCACGGCCCATGCCCGCGGCAAGCTGGCGGAAAGTGCCGGGTAAATCGTTGGCGGAGGTATAACTGTTGCCAATAAACAACACCTTGACCGGATCCTGCGCCCAAAGCCCAATTACGTTAATGAACATGAACATCAGCAAAACTGAAACGTTTTTTTTCATAGCATTTTGAATTATAAAGATGAAGGTGAATATGTGAATATATACATCCGCTAAAAGTAGTATTTTCATCGGAAACGGTTGCCCGGAACTGGAAAATCTTTTACATGCAAAACCGGGCGGCCGGGCCACGGCTTAAAACCGTGAGAACGCAACTATTCGTGATGATAGGGCTCGTTGCGGAGGATGGTAAAGGCGCGGTACAGTTGTTCAACAAAAAAAACCCGGACCATCTGGTGCGAGAAGGTCATCCGCGAAAGCGAAATTTTTTCATGCGGTTTTTTCAGCAGACTTTCACTAAATCCGTAGGGGCCTCCGGCCACAAACACAAGGTTTTTGATGCTTTTGTTCATCTTATTCTGTAGGTAGCCGGCAAACTCCAGCGATCGGAATTCCTTTCCCCGTTCATCCAGTAAAACCAAATGATCACCCGCTTGAAGGTATTTTTGCACCAGCTCCGCCTCCTTGTCCCTGATTTGCTCTTCCGTTAACGATTTCAGGGCCTTGGGCGAGGGAATCTCATGGCATTGAAAAGGCAGGTAATGCCGTAGCCGCTGCTCATAATAGGCAAATGCCTCTTTGAGAAAGGTTTCTTCCGTACGTCCATTTAAAATCAAGGTGATTTTCATCGGGTTGTGCTTGCTGCAAAGATCAATAAAAAATGGCAGCCGATAAACTTTAGTTAAACAGAAAATTCTATGTTAAAAGTTCATAAATTCTCCGTGAGTGGGATCATGAAACATTGGCACCTATATAGCTTAAATCCAAATGTATAGGTTTATTAGCGGGAAGTAGGCTCCATACGGAGACCCGGAGCAGTCCGGGCGAAACATGGATTATTCGTACCTTTGTACCCGTAAATGTGTGAAGGGGACGACCAGCATTCGCCCCGGCGAACGGCCTTCACCAAACTAAAGACTATGATCAACACCGGATACCCGGAAAACGCGGCCCTGATTACGCGCGAAGGGCAGATTACATACAGTGAGCTTTTCAGAAACATTCAGCAGTACGCTGATTCCTTTAGCCATAAAAAAACGGAACTCGTCGCTATTTTTGCGCCCAATAGCGTAGAATGGGTCTATAGTTTCTTTGCAGCCTGGGCCAACGGTAGCGCGGTGGTCCCCATCGATGCAGGTTCTTCCAAAGAAGATGTGGCCTACATTCTCGATGATTGCAAACCGGGTCTTTTGTTCGCCGCCCCCGGGCAACGGGCATTGCTGGAAGAATCCCTGGCGCTTTCGACGGAGCGTCCCGAGATCAGGTACTTTGGTGAGTTAGAGCTACCGCCGGTGCGTACGCCGGACTTGCCGGTACTGGATGCGGATCCCATGAAAATGGCGGTCATTATTTATACATCTGGAACAACGGGCAGTCCCAAAGGTGTTATGCTTTCCTTTGCGAACCTGAACGCCAATGTTAAGGGTGTTACGGAAGATATACGCATTTACCGCGAAGAACGGCAGGTGCTGGTCTTACTGCCGCTGCATCACATCTTCCCGCTGGCGGGCTCTATGCTGGCTCCGCTAAAAGTGGGTGCGGCCATGGTTATGGCACCCTCCATGCAGTCGGATGAACTGCTGGCGACCCTAAAACAAAACCAGGTGGCTATTATGATTGGTGTGCCGCGCCTTTACGAGTTGTTGTATAAAAGTATCCGTGCCAAAATCCAGGCTAAGTGGATCGCTCGTTTGTTCTATAGCATCGTCTCGACGCTCAAAACACGCAAACTGGCCAAAAAATTATTTCACCAGGTGCATGAAACCCTGGGCGGACACCTGGAAATTCTGGTGGCCGGCGGGGCTGCCCTGAATCCTGAAGTGGGCAAATTCTTCCATGTGCTGGGATTTGAAGTACTGGAAGGTTATGGGATGACCGAGGCCGCACCCATGATCACCTTTACCCGTCCGGGGCATGTGGTGATTGGTAGTGCGGGACAAGCCCTGCCCGGCTTGCAGATTGAAACCCGCAATGGTGAGATCGTGGCCAAAGGACCCAATATTATGATGGGCTATTTCAATCGGCCCGACGAGACAGCTGAGGTACTAAAAGAGGGTTGGCTGCATACCGGGGATCTGGGTGAAATTGACGCCAAAGGTTATTTGCGGATTACCGGCCGTCGTAAAGAAATTTTGGTGTTGCCCAGTGGCAAGAACATCAACCCCGTCGAATTGGAACTGAAACTTGCTACATATGCGGCCTTCATCAAAGAATCGGCCGTCCTTCTTCACCAGGAGGTGCTACACGCCTTGATAGTACTGGATCCGGCCAAAATGCCGGCCGAAGCGGCGATAGATCCGGAACGCTATTTCCGCGAAAGCGTGTTCCCCGCCTACAATCAGTCGGTGGCCTCCTACAAACGGATTACCCAGTTTACGCTTACGGAAACCGAACTTCCGCGCACCAAGTTGAGTAAGGTGCAGCGCTTTAAACTGGAGGAATCCCTGGGTTCCCGCCGCAAAGTTCAGCAACAACAAAGCGGCCCCCTGCCCGAGGCGTGGCGCGAAATCAGCCGCTTCCTGGAAGAACTCACCGGCAAAGTGGTAAGCCCGTCCGATCACCTCGAGTACGACCTGGCTCTGGATTCCCTGGGCAAAATCAGCCTTATCGACTGGATTACAAAAAATTACGGTGTCGAAATTGCTGAAGATGCCTTTAAAAACTATCCCACAGCTGAAAAACTGGCGGCCTGGGTAAGCGAAAACAAGCAGTGGAGCAAACATCAGGAAATCAGCTGGTCTGATATTATCCGCGAAAAGGTGCATTTAAAACTGCCGACGACCTGGCCCACCATCCATCTGATCAAAAATACCGCCCTCAGCTTTTTTACATTGTACTTCCGCTTTTCCGCCCATGGCGTTAAAAACCTGCCGGAAGGCCCCTGTATTATCGCCCCGAACCACCAAAGCTTTTTCGACGGGCTGTTCGTCGCTTCTATGCTGAAGTGGAAAATCATGCGCAAAACGTATTTCTTTGCTAAGCAGAAACACGTCAACACGGGCTTTCTTCGCTTCCTGGCCAACAGCAACAACGTTATCGTGGTCGACACCAATAAGGACCTCAAGGAGTCCATCCAAAAGATGGCCGAGGTGCTGAAAAAGGGGCGCAAAATTATTGTCTTCCCGGAAGGAACACGCACAAAAGACGGCGCATTGGGAGAGTTTAAGCGCACCTTCGCCATACTGAGCAAGGAACTTGAGGTGCCCGTGGTGCCCGTGGTCATTGATGGCGCTTATCGTGCGCTGCCACGCGGAGCTGTTTTCCCCCGGCCGTTTGCCCGGGTGCGGGTTAGCTTCCAGCCACCGGTATACCCCCACGATGACTCTTATGATACCATTAGTGGAAAAATTCGCCAGATCATCAGCAATAAGCTGAAGTAAATCTCCATTTTCTTTTTTCCGGGCGCTGTCATGGGCGGGCAGCGGAGTGTGAACATCGGTTCACAGGTTTCTTCCTGCTGCCGCATTCAGAATTCCTTATATTTGTATGATTTTTGCTAAAGGAACGCCCTATGCCAAAAAAGATGAGGTACCTACTGATGTTGGTTTTATTGCTGTTGAGCGGCCATGTTGTTGCAGCAAGCATTCCACCCCCCGATTCCACCAACGATTCTGATATCATTCCTGCGGTGGCAGCGGCTATCCGAACCGGGGATGCCCAAACCCTGGCTTCATTTTTTGCGGTATCCCTGGATCTCACCGTCCCGGGCAGCGAGGGTACCTATTCGCGCTCACAGGCGGAGCTGATCGTTAAGGACTTCTTTAAAACCAATAATCCCCGCGCTTTTTCCATCCGGCATCAGGGCATGTCCGGCGAAGGGGCCCACTTCGTAATCGGTCAGCTTGAAACAACAAACGGAAGTTTCAGGGTGTACTTTCTGGTAAAAACCACGGCTGGGCAGGCGCGATTGACTCAGCTACAGTTTGAAGAAGACTAACGGCTGAACAAATACTCCACCATCATGACGGAAGAAGAAATTATTAGCGCGGCCTTATGCGAAGATATTGGCGATGGCGATCACAGCGCCCTCAGTACCATTCCCGGCGAAGCTCACGGCAAAGCTAAGTTGCTGGTTAAAGAAGACGGTATACTGGCCGGCATGGAGGTAGCCCGTAAGGTTTTTTCCCTGGTGGACCCCCACCTTCAAATGCAAGCCTATCTGAAAGATGGCAGCCGGATCCGTAGGGGCGACGTGGCTTTTGTGGTATGGGGCCCTTCGATATCACTGCTTACCGCGGAACGCACCGTGCTGAACTTCATGCAGCGCATGAGCGGTATTGCAACCCAAACCCGGCGTTATGTCGATGCGGTGCAAGGAACCGGGGCGGTCGTGCTCGATACCCGCAAGACAACCCCCAACATGCGTATTTTCGAAAAGTATGCCGTCCGTGCCGGGGGTGCGCAAAACCACCGAATGGGCCTCTACGACATGATCATGATCAAGGATAATCATGTGGATTTTGCGGGTGGCATTCCCTTGGCGATTGCCGCTGTGCAGCGTTATCTGACCGAAAAGAACAAGACCCTGAGAATTGAAATTGAAGTGCGGGACATGGATGAACTCCAACAGGTTTTGGATGTCGGCGGTGTGCACCGCATCATGCTGGATAATTTTACCCCGGCGGCCCTGAAAGAGGCCGTGGACCTGATTGACGGCCGTTTTGAAACAGAGGCCTCGGGTGGCATCACCCTGGAAACCATCCGCAGTTTTGCAGCCACCGGCGTGGATTTTATTTCGGTGGGCGCACTCACCCATCACATCAGCAGCCTCGACCTGAGTCTGAAGGCCATTGACTAAACATTGAAGAAGAAAAAAAAACTGATCGACCGTTTTCTCACCCAGCGATGGGTGCGCCGCCTCATCGTGGCCTCCCGGCGCATCGTCCTGCCCGGGTTCAATGGTCTGCCCCTCTACGATGTTTTGCTTTTTTTTATTAAAGGGCTGATGAACGGGGCCATCACCACCCGTGCCTCATCCGTGGCGTTCAAGTTTTTTGTCGCCCTGTTTCCCGCCATCATCTTTGTGTTTACGCTCATTCCTTATGTGCCCTTGCCGAATTTTCAGGAAACCTTGTTGGAAACCATTCGAGGAGCCTTGCCGGAAAATTTTTACCAGATCGTTCATGGAACTATTGAGGATATTATTATGCGACAACACAGCGGTGCCCTGTCAATCGGTCTCGTGTTGATGCTGTACTTTGCGTCCAACGGTCTTCTCGGTATGATCACCGCGTTCAACGCCACAACCCACAGCATCGAAACACGGAGTCTGTGGCGGCAGTATATGATTTCTTTCGTGCTGATGCTGATTCTGCTAACGATTGTTACGGTGGCGGTTTCGGCGATCATCATGGGCACCTGGCTGCTCGATCTGCTGCGCGATCGCGAGGTTTTAGACAGTGCACTGATGTATTACCTCCTGAAGTTCGTGAAATGGGTGGTGGTGGTAGCCATGCTTTTTTTCTGCATATCGTTTATCTATTATCTCGCCCCCGCCCGCAAAAGTCATTTTAAATTCATCAGTGCCGGATCAACCCTGGCAACCTTGCTGTTTTTGCTCACGACCATTGGGTTTAATTTTTACGTAAACCAGTTCTCCAATTACAATGCCTTGTACGGCTCCATCGGCACCCTGATTGTGATCATGATGTGGTTCTATTTTAATTCGTTGGTGTTGATACTCGGGTTTGAGCTTAACGCGAGCATATTGGGCGCACGCAAGCGAAAACGCATCTGAATATTGGATCGCATCAGAACATGACGCGGCAACTCCTGAACTGATAAATACTTATCGCCTCGTATTCTTTCTCCCACTGGTTGCCGGTGAGGAAGAAATACTCTTTGGGCATACTTTCGAATACCTTGACAAAATGCTCGCGTTGAACAGGGAAACCCGCGTTGAGCTGGGGTTTACGTATGCACAACAGGATAAGTTTATCTTTGCGCGAAAAGTGAGCTTCGATGTCTTCCTGGTTTTTCACCGG
>CAZPDS010000043.1:0-22428 GCA_964585485.1 uncultured Bacteroidales bacterium | reverse complement strand
GTATTACTTCCCGCGCAAGAACGATCCTAAGATGAAAACACCCCGGTATTTTTAAAACAATGATTATAGATGAAACGAAAGAGTGGGTGTGTGGATGGTGCAGCTGACAACGAAGCCTTGTTTTATCATGAAGAGGAAATGCATTACAGCGGGATGAACTAAAAATGAAAAGCTTCGTATGGGCAGTTGCAAAGGAGGCCGCTTGGGTAGCGGCCTCCTCTTTTTATAGACGAAAACATTTTTTACGTCGACGAACAGCTGTAAATTCCGGTCTTAATCAGGGCTATTGAACGGCTATCGTTTAAATATGTCCACTATTTGTCCAAAAATGAACTGATTTAATTCTAATTTGATCATTTACAGACGCTTCTTTTATTTTCGTAAGTCGTCCAGTTCACAAGAGTTAATTATACTATATGTTGCAAATATTGATCTATAAAAAATTTTTAACGTACGGATATTTAAAGGTATATGATAAAAAATACAAAAAGGAGCTTCATTTTCGTTTTGTGAAATGATACATATCATAATACTTTTGAATTCAGCGACATAAATACTATAATAATAGTCAATACTTGTTATTTGAAGAAATAAACTCGTATATTTGTTTAGAAAAATAACAGACCCATGAAGCGTAAAACAGAACTTGATCCCGCGCAGATCGAAAAATGCGCCGATTTCTTTCGGACCCTATCCCATCCGATGCGAATTAAAATTGTCGAAATGCTTGGTAAAGGACCCAAGTGTGTTGGCGAAATTCAAAAAGGATTAAAGATTGCTCAACCACCTACCTCACACCATCTGAAATTGTTGGTTAGGGTGGGCGTGCTTGACTACAGAAGGTCAGGAAAGAATACTTTTTATTCCCTTGTTCCCGGGATTATGGACAAAACCTTTAAGCTTCTTGATTTACTGGAAGTGTAAGTAAGAGAACAAAAAATGGAGCCGTTCCTCAGGGGGCGGCTTTTTTTTGTGCCGTGAAAATGCTATTGTTTGAGCCGGCGCGTGAGTTCTGTCGCGTAAACAAAATCGTTGATTTCTTTGTTGGTGGTGGTCAGGATTTCGTTGTTGCTGCCTTCCCACCACAGGTCGCCCTTGTAAAGGAAGGCGATTTTTTCACCAATCTCAATCACCGAATTCATGTCGTGGGTGTTGATGATCGTGGTAATCTGAAACTCTTTCGTGATTTCGCTGATCAGGTTATCGATGACGATGGATGTTAGCGGATCAAGGCCGCTGTTGGGTTCGTCGCAGAAAAGGTATTTCGGTTGCATAGAGATGGCCCGCGCAATTGCCACACGCTTTTTCATCCCACCGCTGATTTCCGCCGGGTAGAGGTGGTTTGCATTTTTCAGCTCCACCCGCTGAAGACAGAAATTCACACGCTCCCTTTTTTCCTCCAGGTTTTGATGGGTGAACATGGAGAGGGGAAACATCACATTTTCTTCAACCGTCATGGAATCGAACAGGGCAGCGCCCTGGAACAGCATGCCAATTTCCTGGCGCAGGTTTTTTTGTGCTTCGTAGTCCATGCCGGCCAGGCGTTGTCCGTCGAAGAAAATATCCCCCTGGTCGACCTTCATCAGGCCTACCAGACATTTCATCAAGACGGTTTTGCCGGAGCCGGATTGCCCGATGATCAGGTTGGTTTTTCCGCGCTCAAACTTCATGCTGATATCTCTCAGCACCGTCTTCTCTCCAAACCGTTTTGATATGTGTTGGATTTCTATCACTGCAACATTAATTGAGTAATGATCAGGTTGAAGAGAATGATCAGGATGGAACTTTGCACCACCGCTTTGGTCGATGCAGCGCCCACTTCACGGGCTCCGCCAAAGGCGTAATAGCCATAAAAACCCGAAACGGAAGAGATAATGAAAGCAAAAACCACCGTTTTGGTTAGCGAATAGAATATTTCATACGGGACAAACCACGATTGGATTCCGTAAATATAAACGGGGGAGGTTACAACTTCTTTTAAAACGGTGGCAAGGTAGCCGCCGAAAACACCCAGAAACATGCTAATGGATACCAGCACCGGGAAAATTATCATACTGGCGACAATTTTGGGCAGTATCAGGTAATTGGCGGAGTTGATGCCCATGATGTCGAGCGCATCGATCTGCTCGGTCACGCGCATGGTGCCAATCTCGCTGGATATCCTGGATCCCACTTTCCCCGCCAGAATCAGGCAAACGATGGTGGGGGAGAATTCCAGGATGATGGATTGACGGGTGGTGAAGCCTACGGTGTAACTAGGCACCCACGGACTGTCGATATTATAAGCGGTCTGGATGGCGACCACCGCGCCCATGAATACCGAGATGATGGCAACAATAAAGAGCGAATCCACCCCCAGGGTGTCGATTTCCAGCAGCAGCTGTTTGCGAAACAACTTCCCCCGCTGAGGTTTGGTAAAAACCTGTTTCATCAGCAGCAGGTACCTGCCGATTGGGTTGAGTATGTTAGAAAGAAGCCCCATAGTGTAGAATTCATGGCGAAGTTAAAAATATTTTAGCTAAACGCTGCGTTTTCAGTACAAAATATCCCTGATTGGCTGATTTTTCCTAACTTTGCCGCATGTCCGTTGTTCGAAAATATGGCGCTTTATTCGTACTGTTGTTCGCCCTGGCGGGGATGTTCAGCTTTTCTTCCTGCCGCACAAAACACAAATGCCATGATTGTCCGACCTTCGGGCATACCTCACCGGCTTCCGCCGCGAAATCATCTTAACCGAATCTCTATGAAGAAGCGCAACCTGGTTCTGTTCCTGCTACTGGCCCTGTTCCTGTCGGCCACCTGCCTCAGCGCCTGTACCAGTTCACGTAAGGCAACCTACGAAAGCTGTCCTCACTTCTGAGCCCGGAGTTCCGTCTATGATTGAAAAAGTACGGGCCGTCCTCGAGCGCTACCTCCCGCCCGGAACCGCCGAAACACTGTCGGCCTGGGTGATGGAATACCGCATCCATCTGCATATACGCCGCGACCGGCGCAGTAAAGCCGGCGATTACCGCGGCCCCGTGCCCGGCGACCCGCGTCACCGCATCTCCATCAATTATAACCTCAATCCCTACGCCTTCCTGATAACCCTTGTGCACGAGTTTGCCCACCGAACCGCCTTCGAAAAGTACGGTAAGCGGGTGAATCCGCACGGCGCCGAATGGAAGTCGGAGTTTCAACGGCTCATGCAGCCTTTCCTGAACAATACCGTCTTTCCCCCCAGCGTGCTGCAGGCCCTGAGCGCCTACATGGTCAACCCCAAAGCCTCTACCTCGGGCGACAACCGCCTGGTCCGGGAGCTGCGCCAGTACGACCGCCATCCGGAAAAGGGCCTTTTGCTGGAGGAGTTAGCGCCCGGTACCCTGTTTAACATGGGCACCGACAAGGTTTTCCGTAAAGGAGAATTGCAGCGCAAACGCTATTTATGCCTTTGCCTCTCCAACAAACGAATGTACCTCGTCCCCGGTATCGCCGAGGTCTTCCCCCAAGAGCCCGATCTGTAAAGTTTTCTCCACCCCTTTCCGCATTTCCGCCCGCGTTATTCACTTTTCATTTTTTTCTCCCCACTTAATCTGTTATCTTCGCAGCAAACTTTTGAAATGAACAAAAACAATTATTGCATTATTATGGCCGGCGGTGTCGGATCCCGCTTTTGGCCCCTCAGCCGCACCGGACATCCCAAGCAATTTCTCGATATACTCGGCACCGGCGAAACCATGATACAGCAAACGTTTCGCAGGTTTGCCGCGATCCTCCCTGCCGAAAATATTTTTATCGTTACCAGCGATATCTATTATTCCCTGGTGAAAGAACAACTGCCGTTGGTGCGCGACGAGCAACTGGTGCTGGAACCCGCCCGCCGGAATACCGCTCCCTGCCTGGCGTATGCAGCTTATAAGATTCTTAAATTGAATCCTGAAGCCAATGTGGTGGTGGCCCCTTCCGATCATATTATCATGAAAGAAGATGCCTTCGCCGACATTATCTGCTCGGCCCTGAAAGCCTCGGCCGCCAATCCCTGGCTGATTACCCTCGGCATCACCCCGAGTTTCCCCAATACCGGCTATGGTTATATTCAGTACAAGGAAACCAACGCCTGGCCGGAGGATCAACGCCTGAATAAAGTAAAAACCTTCACCGAAAAACCGGCCTACGAAATGGCCGTTTCCTTTCTCGAAAGCGGCGATTTTCTGTGGAATTCCGGTATCTTCGTCTGGTCGCTGCAGAGCTTTCTCGACGCCCTGAAACGCCACGTGCCCGAAATCGATGAGGCCTTCCGCAAAGGCAGTTGCCTCTACTATACCGACAAGGAGAAGGCGTTTATTCAAAACACCTACACAACCTGCAAAAGCATCTCGGTGGATTACGCCGTGCTGGAAAAAGCCGAAAACGTTTTCGTGATGAAAAGCGACTTTGGCTGGTCTGACCTTGGCACCTGGGGATCCCTCTACGAACACCGCGAAAAGAATGACAACGGGAACGCCGTGGTGGGCAAAAATGCAATGTTGTACGATTGCAAAAACTGCATCATCACCCTGCCCAAAGAGAAACTGGCCGTATTGCAGGGACTGGAAGATTACATTGTAGTGGATGCCGACAACATTCTGCTGGTCTGCCGAAAATCCGACGAACAGGAAATCCGCCAGTTCGTCAACGATGTCATGGTTAACAAAGGCGAACAGTTCGTCTAATAACTACACCCTCAACTGACTATCGACTATCGACTATCGACTATCGCCTATTTATGCACTTTCCGGATAAAGTCTTCAACCTCTTTTACCCCGCCCTGGTACACCAGATAACCGTTGTAGGGTTCGCGTTCGGTAATATCGTCGTTGATGGGTGTCAGCATAAGGTCTTTCACCTTGACGGGATCATCGGTTTGTCCTAAAGCCCAGCCCAGCTTGATGTACGCCGTTTCCGGCAACATGTTTTCGCAGGGGATGATGCCTTTGGCCATGAGGTCGCGGCCGGTATCGTAAACAAACATATGAACGTAGCCCCAGATGGTTTGTACGGTCATGTAGATGGAGACGCCTTTTTTGGCGGCCCGTTCAATGGCCGGATAAATGGGCTTGTTCACGTGGCCCAGTCCCGTGCCGATCATCACAATACCGCGGTATCCGTTGTCAACCATGGAATCGATCATGTCGGGCTGCATATTGGTATAGTAGTACAACATGCCGACTTTTTCCTCAAAGTAGGGAAGGATGGTGACGTTACGGTCTTTGCGGCGGTGGTTGTAGTTTTGCTTGATCGGGGTAACACCGGCGCGGGTCACGGTGGCCAGCGGTGTATCGCCAATGGTGCGGAAGGTAGAGCGGTAGGAAGAATGCATCTTACGCACGCGGGTACCGCGGTGCAGGAAGCCGTACTCATCGGAGGTAGGGCCAAACATGCAGACCATGGTTTCGGCAATATCGCCGTGACCGGCGGCGGTCATGGCGTGCATAAGGTTGAGAGCAGCGTCGGAACTCGGGCGGTCCGACGAGCGCTGCGATCCTACCAGCACAATGGGCACCGGAGAATTCTGCACCATAAAGGTGAGGGCCGAGGCCGTATAATGCAGGGTGTCGGTTCCGTGACCAATCACGATGCCGTCGACGCCTTTTTCGATTTCCTTGCCAATCGCCACCGCCAGGGTCTTATACTGTTCGGGGCCCATGTTCTCGCTGAAAACGGCGAAGAGCTTTTCTGTATCCAGGTTGCAGATGTCGGCCAATTCAGGCACAGCGCCGTAGAGTTCGCCCGGCGTAAAAGCGGGAATCACAGCACCAGTGCGGTAGTCGAGGCGGGAAGCGATGGTGCCGCCGGTTCCCAGCAGCTTCACCTGCGGCAGTCCGGGCGTAACCGGAAACTGTTTTTCAGGAATCTTGTAGACGGCCTTTTTGTAGCCGGTTTCAACCATGCTGGTGATGGTGGTAACATCAATACCCACATTGTAACCGGTCACAATCTTCACCACAATGTGCTGGTCGTCGTCGTTCTCGGAACGCGGCAGTACCGTGCCCTGGAAGTTCCCTCGGCTGGTTTCGATGCTGGCCTGTCCCCACACCCGCACATTAAATTTCTTCAGCATCTCGAGTGCCTGTCCTTTATATCCCTGGAAAAAATCTTCGCTCATTTTCGGAATTTTTTATGCTTTAATGATTGATCTGAACTTATGCTTATGCCTGGTCGACCGCTGAACGCAGCTCGGCAAGCGAAATGTTTCCCACGGCGCGCTTGTGCAGCTCGCCCATGATCCAGGCGCTTTCAACCTCCGTGCCCTGGGAGCGACGGATGCCGGCAAATTGCTTGCGAAGGAAGGGGATGTCTTTCAGAATATCCCCCGGGCTCACTTTTTTAAACTTCATGGTGTCAAGTATGGATTGTGGATCCATTTTCGGATTCTCGAAAACAACCGGCAACATATACCGGAGAATAGTTTTTTCGAGGCCCTGCTCTTTCACAAAACGGAACAGTTCCACTACTTTGCCGATATGGAAATCCTTGGATGCTTTGCAATGCCCTTCCACAAACTTAAACTCATGACCGAAAAACGCGCCGGTGAAGCGGGCATCGTACTTCAGTTGATGGATGATTTCTTCAATAACCGGATAGAGATTTTTCTTTAAGATGTAGGTATAACAATCTTCCGGAACGTTCCATTTGACCAGTTGTTGGTAGCGATCCATCACCTCGGTGGGTAGCTGTTGGCGGAGCTTTTCAATCAGGCTGTTTTCCAGCGGAATGGGCTTGGAGTCGGTGTCGGGGTACATACGATCGGCGCCGGGGAGTACACGTTCGAAGATGGTACAGCCGTTTTTAAAGGCCTTGCGGGTTTCGTTGGGAACACCGGCAAAGGCCATACGGGCGCGTTCTTCCACGACTTCAAGGGCGGTTTTCATATCGTCTTCGGGGCCCCAGAGAATGATCTGTGCATCGTTTTCGCCCGCCTGCAACTGCTTGCGGATATGCTGGAAATCGTCGAGGCTGATCACCGGTTCCGCTTCTTCGGAATGCGCCATATTGGGATGTTCCAGGCAGGCGATGACCTTCAGGCGGTCGGAAAATTCATCGGCGAACATTTTGCCGGGTTGGGTAAAGTGCGAAAGCATGCCCTTGAACTGGGGCAGGTTGATGGCCAGGATGCTATAGCCGTTGCCATTCACGGGAAGATTGGAGAATTTGAATTCGCCGGTTTTCATTTTCGCGGAGGTGAGCGTCCAGGAGGCGGGGTCTTTCACGCGGGCCAGCAGGGCTTCCCGAATCTGCAACAGCGCCCACTGACGGAAGGCTTCGATGTGCGTAAGCTGCGGAATCCAGCGGGTGTGTGAAACACCTTTAATCTCGATGCGGGTGCCGCCGGTGCAGCTCACGTTGACGTCCTGACGGCCGGCACCGATGCCGGTGCGCACCATGCCGGTGCTGCGGTTCATAAAGCGGATATAATCGCCGCATTCTTTCACCTCATAGGGATTCACCATGTCGGGATACGTGACCGTTTCAATCAGCGGCATCCCCAGGCGGTCGGTGGAATAAATGCGCGTATGTCCGATGTCGGAAATTTCGCGGCAGGAATCTTCTTCGATGCTTAACTGGATGAGGCGGATTTTTTTATTTTTCAGGGGCAATTCACCTTCCACGCCGAGGATAGCGGTACGCTGAAAGCCGGTTGGAATCGAGCCGTCGAGGTATTGTTTACGGGTAATATGGACTTCGCCCACAATGTTCATTTTGCAAAGCAGGGAGATCACCAGGGCGCGTTCGAGGGCTTGCGCGTTCAGTTTGAAAGGAGGGGTGTCGTCCACATCGTAAGTGCAGGCCGTTGTGTTGGCAATACGGTAGATGATCTGTTTGCGGGTTTTAAACTCCATCAGGGCCGTCCCGTCATACTCCCCAAGTTCGCTCAGGGTGGGGCGCATGTGGCGGATTACCTCGGCATCGTACTGATCTTTTTTCTGAAAAATGCCGGCCGGGCAATGACAGAAGAGTTTTTTGTCGGTGAGTAACTGCTGGTGAACTTCCAGGCCCGACATGAACCCGATGCGGTCCCAATCCTTTTGTGTGGCTTCTTTCAGGGGCACAAAGCCCACTTTTTTTCTGCTTTCTTCGTAATTAACCTTGGGGTCGAAGCTGTTTTCCATTATCTTATGCTTATTAATCGTAGATTATACAGGGGGCAAACTTATAAAAATTCAGGGAGACTAAACGGGAAAAAACGAAAATCTTTTCGCAGCAAAAAAAATACTATCTTTGCTCCCGGTTTACACCGATCCGCATGCCCGAGTGGCGGAACTGGTAGACGCGTCGGTCTCAAAAACCGATGAGGTAACACTCGTGCCGGTTCGATTCCGGCCTCGGGTACAAAAAGAGCCCCTGCGCGGGGCTCTTTTTTTTATTCTCCATGCTTCATTCCTCAAAGGTACTTGTCAACGTGCGCTGTGAGCTTCTCCAGCAGGTTCACGTAACTGCCAAACTCATTGTCGTACCAGCCAAAGATCTTGGCGTGCGTTACCGGAATGTTGATGTCTACCGGATTCTTAATGCCAAAGCTTTTGACGGTCTCCGCCGGAAGGCGGATAAAGCCCGTGCGGGTGTGGTTCTCCGATCCCTCGATGACCACCGCCGCCTTAAATCCCGCCAGGTCCGACGATACATTCTGCCGCTCACTGAATACCAGCAAATCCTTCTGCGCCCCTTTCGACGCGGCTTTGTAAAGGTTGTTGATGTGACTGCGGTTGATGATGGGATTGCCCTTTTCATCCAAACCCGAATTAAACGTGATGTTCAGCGTGATGAGCGATACCGTGGTCGTTGGAATCCGCACCGAATCCGCCATGAAACCAATCTCCTGGATCTGCGGTATCACCGACTCCAGCGCCTTGGCCGCCCCCGTGGTCGATAAGATGATGTTGTTGAAAACCGAACGTGTCTTCCGCAAATCGCTGGCCCCCGCCTTGGGAACGGCATCCAGCACACTCTGGGTGTTGGTGGCGGAATGCACCGTCGACATCGACGCCGTGAGAATGCGCGAACAATGCTGGTCTTCCATCAACGGCAGGATCATGTGCGAAAGCCCGGTGGTGGTACAACTGGCCGCGGAGATGATGTTGTGCTTCGCCGGATCGTACTGCATGTGGTTGATGCCATACACCATCATCAGGCTGTCGTCGGGCATGCTCATGTTCGCTTCCTTGATCTTAAAAGGCGCACTCACGATGACCTTCTGGGCTCCGGCCACCAGATGTCCGCGTATACTCCCCTTGGGCGCATCCGCCGGAACCGTGGGGTCTACAAACTGCCCCGTGCAGTCAATCACCAGGCGTACCCCTTCACGCTTCCAGGGAATGGCCGCGGGATTCCGCTCTTCGGTCAGAATTTTTACCGGCATCCCGTCAATCTCGAACAGCAGGTTCCCGGCATCCACAACCTTCACCAACTCTTTGCGGGCCTTCTGTCCGTAAAGGAAGGTGCTCAGGTCACCGTAGGTGGAGTCCGCCGTCAGCGCCTGCACCAAGTCCTCGGTTTTCTTCCCGGTTTTCCGGCCCAGATTTATGACGATGCCATCAAATTGCCGCGTCACCAGCTGGTTCCATAAGGTCAGCTTGCCAATTCTTCCCAGACTGTTGATGCCCAGGTAATGCTTGCTCTTTACATCTGCTTTCATAGTTAGGTTTCTATTTTATTATATTAAACGTAAGCTTCCAACATAACCAACTGCGTAGTCCCTAGTCCCTTGTCCCTAGTGCATAGTGCCTATTTGCGCTGCCCTTGTCGAAGCGTTCCCTATTCCCTATTCCTTCGTCCCTGGTCCCTGGTGCGTAGTGCATAGTGCCTTGTGCATAGTGCCTTATATAGCAGACTTTATCAGTATTGTACCCTGTTTCCTTTCTTGTTTCTTGTTTCTTTCGACTATCGACTATCGACTTATTAAAGCACAACGCAGAGAAACGCAAAGAGTTTTCGCAGAGAGCCGCAGAGTGGATATTTCTGGTCGCAGTGCCCTGCCCCGGAGCGTCATCCTGAACTTGTTTCAGGATCTCTGATTGCAGTACCATATCGGTAAGTGTTACCATAACAAAGATGCTTTTCTTCGACAAGTGGTTCTTGCCTTTCTTCTGGATGACGATCCAGGCCACGGTTCTACCCAAATTGAAGCTTGGTTCATATTGACGCCTGAGCCAGGGTTCTACAAGCCCGAGATCCTGAAACAAGTTCAGGATGACCGCACCTGATAGAGTCGATAGCCCCTCCACCTTTCACCTCTACTTGCCTCAGCCTCCACGGCTCATCTCTCCACGCCTCACCTCTCCACACATTTTCACATTTTCAAATTTACGCATTTTTAAATTATTCCCTATTCCTTATTCCCTATTCCCTATTAACCATTCCCTCCCTGTATTTCATAGTTTCCTTTGTATACATTCCCATGGCTGCCATCAATCGCGATTTCATCGCCCGCTACCAGGGTTTGTTTTTTCATGATGCATTTTTTCTCTTTCTCGTTTACAACTAAATCGGTGCAGTTCACAATGCAGATCTTGCCCAGGCGGAAGGCCGTTACCGCCGCGTGTGAGGTGGCGCCGCCACGGGCCGTTAGCAAACCGTCGCACTGGAAGATGATCCCGATGTCGTCGGGAACGGTATCGGGGCGCACCAGGATGAGCTTGCGGTCGGGGAATTTCTTTCGCAACACCAGCAAATCCTCCTGATCAAATACGATGATGCCGTTCATCGCGCCGCCGCCAATGCCAATGCCCTGACCGAGCAATTTCAGCTTCTCCCGGGATACCACAAACTGCGCGGTCTTCTCTTTGGGACGTACGTCCTGGTCGCGGGTTTGTAGTATGTACAGGTCTTCCGCCCGCTCCGATTCAAAGGTGAATTCAATTTCCTGATGTCCGAAACCATGCTTGTCGGTAAGCTCACAGGCTATCTCATACAAGCGTTTGTAGATGGCCGGAAATTTTTCTTCCAGGGAGTTGCCTTTGGTACGGCCGTGCGACTGGTTGCGGGAAACCGGCAGCACGTGCACCAGACCGCCCACCACATCTTCGCCCTGGCTCACCAGGGAATAATCACCGTAAAGGTTAACGCCCGGCTTACGTAATTGCGGGTTGTAAGTAAACAATACGCCGGTGCCCGAGGTGTAGTTGATATTGCCCAATACCATTTTTTGAAGAATCACGGCCGTGCCCCATTCGTCGGCAATCTGCAGGTGCTTGCGATACACCTTGGCCCGGTCCGTTTCCCACGATTCAAAAACATTCAGGATGGCCTGGCGTATCTGCGGAAGCATGTCTTCCTCGATTTTGATCCGGTTGCGGCGCAGTACTTCGCGGTAGGCAAAGGCCATATCGCGCATCTGGGCCGGCGTGAACTGCACCTTTAACTGCACCTTATAACGTTTTTTAAAATCGATCATGATCTGATCAAACGTATCGCGCGTCAGGCCGGAGGCCATGCCCCAGCTTTGCAGGAAGCGCCGGTAACAATCCCACGAAGTCCAACCGTAGTTGGGCTGTTGGCTTAGGGCTTCAATGATTTTCTCGTTGATGCCCACGTTCAGAAAGGTGTTCATCGCGCCCGGCATGGATACCGCGGTGCCCGAGCGGACTGATAACAGCAGCGGTTTCTCGGGATTGCCGAGCTCCTTGCCCGTCATCTTCTCGAGCCGGCGGATTTGCGCCATGATCATCGTGTCGATTTCACGGCTCAGGTTTTTATTCTGCAGTATGGTGTCTTTGCGGCGAAAAACTTCCGTGGTGATCACGAAACCCGGCGGTACCGGGTAGCCTAGCGAGAATAGCTTTTTCAGGAAGAAGGCTTTGGAGCCGATGAAAACCTGATTGTCGATGTGCTTCGCCTGATCGTAGAGGGGGCTGATCACCATGTCGGGGTTGTACGACATGATGTCGCGCAATTGCCCGCTGCTGAAGTTCTCCAGCATGTTCCGCAGGGAACCCAGCACCGCGGCGATGAAGTTGTCGAGGCTTTGCAGCAGGAAGGACGATGAAAGCATGTCGCGGTAAAAAGCTTCCGATTGCATGTGCAGGGCTTGTTGCGGATTGCCCGCGGCACCGGGCTGTTCCGCCACGATCTGTGGAACGATGACCTTGAGCACGTCTTCGTAGGGACTGAAAAAATACTTCGCGATAATTTCGCGGATGTTCTCGCCCATGAAGTTGAAGATATTCGTGTACTGGTGTAGGGAGAAACTCTGCGAGCGCAGGCTGTACACGAACATGCTGAGGTTGGAATTGAAGACGTGGTTTTCGATACCGTCGAGTAAAAGGCCTTCGCGGTAGAGTTCCAGAACCGCCGCGATTTTCTCGAGGGTCTTGGCCGTGATGTAGTTCAGGTTGATGGATTTCACCAGTTCTTCGGTGAGGAGCAGGGCGGCCTGTTCCAGCTTGAAGATAAGGCCCAGGGCTTCGAAGCGGCGTTCGTGGTACTCGCCGTACATCGAAGGAATGCCGAAGGCGACGTGACGCTTGTGGTAGATGTTTTCCCAGCCTTCCGTTTTTTCTTCACTAAGGATAAGGGTATTCAGGGTGCTGATGAAGCCAAAGATGAGTTTCAGCGCCACGTCCCGGTTCTTTTTAGTGATGGCTTCTTCCAGGGCGGTGATGTCGTCGCTTGCCAGGAAGTTGTATTTACGCAGGCTTTTGGCGATGTTGACGGCGCTGAAGGAGTACTTCTCAATCAGGATGAAGTACAGACGGCACAGCATGGTGAGCCGCTTTTTGTTTAAAGCGCCGTGCCCGCGGAGACCTTCCACCCACTTGTCGATCTTGTCGGGATGTTCTTCTATCAGTTCGCCGGGTTTCACATGGGCTTTCTCGGCCACGGCCGTGATGAGTTTTTGCATGGGCGCCACCCATTTTCCGTTGGGATCGACCATGACGCGCACATCCTCGGGCAGCCATTCGCCGAGGGGTTCCGGATCGCCGCTCAGCCAGAAGTTGAAGATCTTCCGCGTAAGCGCGATGTGGGTGTTGTTGCTCTCGATGTGGACCTGCTTACGTAGAAAATAGATCAGCCGGTCCTGGCGGTGCGTCAGCTCGTCGAGCGCCGTGGTGATGTCGCGCAATTCGCCTTCGGCACCGATTTCATTAAAGTAGACCGGGAATATCCGGCACAGTTGTTTTACTTTACGGAAGTAGGGATGAAAGTTGGAATTCAGCAGGGCCGTAACGTCGCGCTGGAAAAGGTCGGTGTCGAAAATAAAAATGCCCTTCAGCTTCAGGTTTACCGTGAGGGCCGCCAGCAGCTTGGAATAGTGCCCGGGCGCGGTTTCGAAAAGTTCGAGCCAGACGCGGATGTTTTTGATGTGGTTGGGGTCGACTTTGATGCGCCACTCGCTGCTGAGCTTGAGCGGGCCCGGCACCACAAAGGGCAGGGCAATGATGCGCTGTACAAAATCGTTGGTGTACTGTTGCTGCGGGCTGTTGATCACTTCGCGCCCCAGCGTGGCAATGCAGTCGAGTACGGTGGAGCTCTGCTCGTCCATCAGCTCGCGGAAGAGTGAGAAAATATTTTCGGAAAAGGCGGGTACCTGATCCGGTTTGATTTCGGCAAACAAGCGTTTGATAAGCTGGTTCAGATCGAGCAGCAGTTTGTTGCGGACGGCCGCCATGGGCGGGATGTGCAGAAGGTAGAGCAGGTAATAGAAACGGTCGGTGATAACACGGAACGATTCGCTGCGCCCCATGAAATAATCGCTGATTTCGCCGTAGAGCGGGATGTCGCGATCGAGTTGTTCGAAGGTCTTTACCGCGGCCAGCCTGGCCATCAGCCCGTCGAAGAAAGGCTTCCCGATGTGCTTCAGGGCGTTCGCGTAGCTTTTGCTGAAGAGCTCACGGTTCTTCTCGTGCCAGCCCTCCGCGTTGGAGGTCGCGCTCCAGTAGGCTATCACGTGTTCTGCCAGATCGTGCATCATGCCAAAAAACACAGCCGCGCTCCCGGCCTCGGTGCTCAGCGTGTGCAACTGCACTTTAATGAAGGCTGCGTTGCGCAGTACCGCCGTGTGCCGGCTGTCAATCCAGATCCGCAGCAAAGCCAGGCCATCCATTCGCAGGGTCGGGGCCAGCGCCTCTTCCCGGCATAGTAAACCAAGGTATTCAACGTAAGAGGGGAACACACTCTCGAAGACCTCGCTTTGTTTCGTCTTTTCCAGCGTTTCCGCGAAAAGCTGCAGGATGATCCGCAGGGCGCGCTCCGGTTCGGCACACTGGCGGTAAAACCAGAAATCCCCCAGGGCCAGCCGCCGTAGCTCTTCACTTACCAGCCGCTGATTCGCGTAAGGATGATCATACTCGTTGAAAAAATTCCGGGTCCGCTCGTTGATGCCCCAGTATTCGGCCGACAGGCCCAGCAACCATACGTGGTCCGCATGCAGATCGATTTGTTGCTGCCGCGTTTCTGAAAGGTTGACTTCCAGCGCTTTTGAATAGAATGATTTCCCCATCATGTCCAGTTTTTATCAATCCTATCTCCGGCAAAGGTCGCAATATTGTCCGACAAATGTCCTATATTGTTAAACAATTGCGCAAAATAACATAGGTAAAAACCTGAATCTATTGAAGCCAAGCTTCAGAAACTCGGCGCACTGCGGTTTCCAGAGCCCCCTTGTTTAGTCCGCCCAAAACGCCTGCGCAGAAATTCAGGGAGGACAGGATAAAGTACGTAAAACGCTATTTGTTTCCTTTGTTGGGTCATAAAAGTCTAAAAGGCTAGAAACATGTTATTTGTGTAAAATTTTCAAAATCAGCCCCGATATTTTCATACCCTGTCGTTTCGCAGATTTCTCTTTTTTTTACGTATTTCATAGCCGATTTCTTTTTACCTTTGCGCTGCTTACGTAAAAATACGAATGGGGGACAGCACAGAGGAGCTTACAGGGAAGGGATCGTGTGCGTTGCATAAGGCCTGGCATATTGCGTATACGCGTTCGCGCAGTGAGCAACAGGTGGCGGTGCTGCTGCAACGTTCCGGTATATCCCATTTTCTGCCGCTGACGCGCGAACTGCGCCAGTGGAGTGACCGTAAAAAGTGGGTAACGCGACCGCTTTTCCCTTCTTATATTTTTGTAAAAATCAACCGCAAAGAATATGCAGATGTGCTGAGCATCCCGGGATGCGTGGGCTATGTGAAACTGGCCAACAAAGCCGTGACCATTTCCGAGACCCGCATGGAGGAGATCCGCCGCGCGGTGGAAAGCAACCGGGTAGTGGATGTGCTGCCGTTTGTCCCCGCGGTGGGGGAAGTGATCAGCATGCCCGACGGCCCCCTCAAGGGCATCAAGGGAACCGTGGTGCGCACCGACGGGAAACATTATCTGCTGCTGGCCGTAGAAGAGCTTGGTAAATATTTAAAGATAAACATCCAGCCCGAAGAGCTGTGAAAATACACGTGTGGTCGAATATCGTTACGGGGTCCTGGTGGGACTCACGGCGGCGAAGCCATGAGAATGCAGGGAATAGGGAATAATGAATAGGGAATAATGGCCCCTATAGCTTATTGCAGTGCCATCCACTGTGTAACGTATTTATTTTGAAAATGCGTTGCGAAGCGAGGCCCCTCACCCGGAGCGCGGCCCCCTCAACCGGAGCTTTGTTCCCTATCCGGAGCGTTGTTCCCTCACCCGGAGCGTTGTTCCCTCACCCGGAGCGTCATCCTGAACTTGTTTCAGGATCTCGGATTGCAGTGTTGTATGTTACCGGGCTTGGGTTCGAACTTAGGGACTGTATCAGGCGCTGAGATAGCATTCTACCAACTGGAGATCCTGAAACGAGTTCAGGATGACGCTCCGAATAAGCTAACGGCGACATGGCGTTTTAGTGAAAAAATCCTTTAATTTTGCAAAGCACTGGCAGTCTGGGGGCTCTCAATCGCGGTCAAACTTTTTTACCCTATAAAAATCCTCAGCATGCAGTCACGCATCACTCCTTGCGCTGCCCTTCGTCCGCCAGCCGGTGGATCAGGAACCGCATGTAGAAGCGTTCAATCTTCGTTCTTCACTTTTAAATTTTTTGTATGAAATTTCGTCCCTTCCTCAACATCCTCCTCGTGCTCCTTATCGCCAGCACTACGGTCTCCTGCGTTAGCCACAAGCGATCTACCTATTTTCATAACTTGTCGCCCACTGAACCTACGGTGATGAAGGTGCAGGAACCCGACGAGCATAAGGTGCAACCCGGCGATATTCTCTACGTCCGCGTGCAGAGCATCGACCCACGGGCCGCGGCTTTTATCAACGGACCGGAGACGCAGAACACCAATGGCTCCATGCAGTTCAATGAGCAGATGCTCTACTTTACGGGCTACGAAGTCAGCGAAGCCGGCCGCATCTCCCTCCCGCTGCTGGATAGCCTGCAGGTGCAGGGGCTTACCGCGGCCATGGCCGCCCGCATGATCACCGACAGCCTGCACGGCTATATCGACGGTCCGATCGTAACCGTGAAACTCTCGAATTTCCGCGTGGCGGTATTTGGCGAGGTGCAGGCCCCCGGCTCCTTCACCTTTTTCAACAGCCGCGTTACCATCTTCCAGGCTCTGGCCCAGGCGCGCCCCGGCGATTTCGCCAACCTTAAAAGCGCCGTTATCACCCGCCAGAGCGGGCCCGGTGAAGTGACCGTGCAACGCATCGACCTTACCGGCGCCGATATCATCACCTCGCCCTATTATTATCTGCAGCCCAACGACCAGATCTACATCGAACCCCTCCCCGTGAAAAAATTCGGCTTCAAAGAATTCCCGTACTCCCTGCTGCTAAGCGTCATCAACACGGCCATCCTGGTGTTCACCCTGACCAGGTAGTCGATAGTCGATAGTCGATAGTCGCGACTAGTAGACTCATTTTCAAATTTTCAAATTTTCAAATTATCTCCTCTCCACGCATCATCCTCCACACCTCCAAATTAGACCTTAATTGTTCCTATGAATACGACACTTTCCAACACTTCCCACGATCCGATGCAGGAAGAAAAGCAAATAGATATCCGCGCGTTGCTGATGCGCGTGGTTTACAACTGGCCGCTGGTGCTGGCCTGCCTGCTGGTGGCCTTCGGTAGCGCCTGGCTTTACCTGCGCGTTACGCCGAAGATCTACCAGGGCGAAACCACCCTGCTGGTGAAAGATCCCAAGAGCAAAGGCCTCGATGCGCAAGCGCTGATCGGCCTTGATATGATCTCCGGATCCTCTACCGTCGATAACGAACAGCAGGTGCTGCATTCCACCACGCTTACGTACCAGGCTATCCGCCGCCTGCCCTGGCGCGTTTCCGTGAGCAGCGTGGGCCGCCTCCACAGCTCCCCGGTATATGATGCTGCCCCCTTCGTGGTGATTCCCGACACCCTGCACGTGCAGCGTGTACACCAACGTTTCGACGTGGTGTATAAGGGCGACGGCCTCTGGAACATCAGCACCGAAGGCCACGGATCGCTCTACGATTACCGCAAAGACGAATACGGTGGCTTCGGCAAACCCGCGGATATGCAAGACGGCTCCTACAAGGACAACCACCGCTTCGGCGATACCATCAACGGTCCCGGCTTCCGCTTTCTCTTCGCCCCCGGCGAACACTACCTCGACGCCAGCGAGGGCGCGCATTATTTCTTCACCATGAACAGCCTGCAGAGCTTCGGGAAGAAAATGAACGACGCCATCACCATCGAACCCGCCAGCAAGACGTCAACGGTGCTTAAGATGAGCATGAAGAACGAACATCCGCAGCAACTGGCCGACTTCCTCAACGCCCTGGCCGCGGAATACCTGGCCTATGGCCTCAACAAGAAAAACGAAGTGGCCCTGCGCACCATCGAATTTATCGACGAACAACTCGACGGCATTACTTCCCAGCTCTCCGGCGCCGAGAACGACCTGGAACAATTCCGCAAGGAAAATAAAATCTACCAGCTCGACGCAGAAGCCGCACAGGTGTTCGATTACATGAAGGAACTCGACAGCGAGAAGGCGATGCTGATGCTGAAGAATAAGTACTACAACTACCTTAAAGACTACATGGAAACCGGACAGGATCCGGCGCAGGCCATCGTGCCCAGCGCTATGGGCATCGATGATCCGGTGACCGGCTCCCTGATTGCCGAACTGGCAAAGCTCTACAACGAGCGCTCCGCCCTGGCCAATTCCGCGGGCGACCGCAATCCCGCAATCCGCCAGCTCGACGCGAAACTGGCGCAGACCCGCAGCTCCATCCTCGAGAATATCAAAAATGTGATCAACCTTTCCAATATTTCCATCACCGATATCTCCAGCCGCACCCGTGGTATCGACAGCCGCATTTCCGGACTCCCCACCAATCAGCGAAAGCTGCTGGGCTTCGAACGCGAGTTTGAACTCTACAACGAACTCTACACCTTCCTGCTGCAGCGACGCGCCGAAGCGCAGATCACCGCCGCCACCAACATGCCCGACAACTTCGTGATCGACCCCTGCTACCTGGAAAACGTGAAACAGGTGGCGCCCAAAACCAGCATGATCTACCTGATCGCCGTGGTACTCGGCCTTCTCCTGGCCCTGGGGCTGATCTTCGGACCGTCGTTTCTGCGCAACACCTTCAGCAGTCCCCAGGAGGTGGAAGACCTGGCCAACGTGCCCCTGGCGGGTTTCATCATCCACAACGAATACAGAGACGAGAACATCTTCGTGAACCACGGCCGTTCGCCGCTGGCCGAGGGTTTCCGCAGCCTGCGCACCAACTTCAACTTCATCGCGCAAGCGAAAGATAAAATGGTGATCCTCGTTACCTCCGATCTCCCGGGCGCCGGCAAGACGTTTATCTCGTTCAACATCGGGCACACCTACGCCCTCAGCGGCCGCAAAACCTTGCTGGTAGCGGCCGATATGCGGAAGTCGCGCCTGCACGAAATCCTTAACGTGCCCTCCAAACCCGGCCTCTCCAACGTGCTGGCCGGCGAGGTGCCGTTGATGAGCGCGGTGTTCAACACCAATGTGGACAATCTTTTTGTGATGCCCTCGGGCATCGTGCCGCCCAATCCCGCGGAATTGCTCGATTCGGAGAATTGCAGCCGCATGCTGCAGGAGATGCGCCAGACTTTTGATATTGTCATCATCGATACGCCGCCTTCCGGACTGGTGACCGATGCAAATATCCTTATGCCCATGGTGGATATCAACGCCGTGGTGGTGCGCATGAACATGACGCGCAAGAGCCACGCGAAATCGCTGCTGGCCGACCTGCGCCGCCGCAAAGTGCCGCACCCCGTGGTCATCGTCAACGACCTCAAGGTAAAGAAACGCTTCGGCTACGGCTACCAGTACGGCTATGGCTACGGCTACGGCTACGGCTACGGCGGAGGAAGCAGCGGATACTACGGGGAAGACGGCGAATAGATTCAGGGAATAGGGAATAATGAAGTGTGAAGAGTGAACGCTTCGACAAGCTCAGCGCAAGGAGTGAAGAGTGAACCGTCGTTAATGGGTTGCAGCGCCATACACCGTGATACATATGTTCGCCCGGAGCGTCATCCTGAACTTGTTTCAGGATCTCCGGTTGGTAGGATCTGGCAGGGTTTCGTTCATGTGGAACATTTGCTCAGCGCTTCAACCCGAGCCATGCATCAATATCAGTAGGACCTTCGCCCGGAGCGTCATCCTGAACTTGTTTCAGGATCTCCGGTTGGTAGGATCTGGCAGGGTTTCGTTCATGTGGAACATTTGCTCAGCGCTTCAACCCGAGCCATGCATCAATATCAGTAGGACCTTCGCCCGGAGCGTCATCCTGAACTTGTTTCAGGATCTCAAGCCTGTAGAACTTCGGCTCAGCGCGTCATCCTGAACTCGGTCCCTGCCTTTCGACAGGCTCAAGAACCGCGCAGTCGAAGGGTGGTCCCTGAGCGCAGTCGAAGGGAGGTCAGGATGACCCTCCGAGCTAAAATTCTACCCAAATTGATGCGTTGTTCTGATTAACCTTCCGAGTGAACATTGTACAGAGTACCGCACTGCACCCCGCTATCGACTATCGACTATTCTTGTCTCTTGTCTCTTGAGTCTTTTATCTTTTATCTTGGCTAAAAGCCTTCCCTATTAACCACCATCCAATATGAAGAAAGCCCTTATCACCGGCATCACCGGACAGGACGGTAGCTACCTCGCCGAGCTTCTGCTCAGCAAAGGCTACGAAGTACACGGCATTATTCGCCGTAGCAGCTCGTTTAACACCTTTCGGATCGATCACCTGTACAACGACCGTGAATTGCTGAATAAGCGTTTTTTTCTCCATTACGGCGATCTTACCGACTCGAGTAACCTGAACCGCGTGCTTGAAAAAACCCAACCCGACGAAATTTATAACCTCGGAGCGCAAAGCCACGTGCAGGTGTCGTTCGAAGTGCCGGAATACACGGCCGAAGTGGATGGGGTAGGGACCCTGCGCTTCCTGGATGCTATCAAGGAAACCGGCATCAACACCCGCTTCTATCAGGCCTCCACATCTGAATTATTCGGATTGGTGCAGGAAGTGCCGCAAAGCGAGAAAACGCCTTTCTATCCACGCAGTCCGTATGGCGTGGCCAAACTCTACGCTTACTGGATCGTGGTGAACTACCGCGAAGCCTACAATCTCTTTGCCTGCAACGGCATTCTCTTTAATCACGAAAGTGAGCGCCGCGGCAAGACCTTCGTGACCCGCAAGATCTCCGTGGCGGTAGCGAAGATCATGACCGGCCAGCAGGACATGCTGCTGCTCGGGAACCTCGATGCCAGGCGCGACTGGGGCTACGCCCCGGAATACGTCGAAGGTATGTGGCGGATCCTCCAGGCCGATGCGCCCGACGACTACGTGCTGGCCACCGGCGAAACACACACCGTGCGCGAATTTATTGAAGAGTCGTTCCGCGTGCTGGGCGAAACCATTGAATGGCGCGGCAAAGGCGTGGACGAACAGGGGTTTTTAAAGAGCAGCGGCAAGGCCGTGGTGGGCATTAACCCGCGCTACTTCCGGCCTTCCGAGGTAGACCTTTTGATTGGCGACGCTTCCAAAGCAAAAGAAAAGCTAGGCTGGGAACCGAAAACTACGTTCAAAAACCTCGTGAAAATCATGGTGGAGGCGGATTATAAGAAAGCAGTGGAAAGAAAAGGATAAGGTTAAGGTTAAGGTTGAGGTTGAGGTTAAGGTTAAGGTTAAGGTTAAGGTTAAGGTTAAGCAGGGGATAGCTGAGCGAGTTGCTTACCTCTATATTTCTTACAAAACAATCTTAGCTAAGTCCTTGCTTAACCTCAACCTATAGTCTTAATAATCTTATTCAACCCCAAAATCAATTCCTGATATTTTTTGAGTAGATCAGCAACATGTTTAATCTCAAAATATAAAACCCTTTTACCATAGATGAGGTGGTTTTGTGTTTCAAATGCGGAACCTCTTGCCATGATGTAAAAATGTGATTTGTCTTTTGAAGTGATCCGCCCGAAACCTTCAGCAATATTTGCACTGACACTATTGGCTGATCTTCTGATCTGGGATGTAAGGCCGTAATCCTCAGATTTTGGAAGATTAACTGTTAAGTTGAAAACTTCGACCGACAAATCAGTAGCCGAAATCCAAACCGGCATTTGAGTGAATGATGAATACATAAATATTTGTTTTTGTTTTTTTCAAAAATACAAATTTTCACATACAGAACAATCTCAGCTAAGTCCTTGCTTAACCTCAACCTCAACCTCAACCTTAACCTTAACCTCAACCTCAACCTCAACCTCAACCTCAACCTCAACCTCACCCTCACCCTCACCCTCACCCTCACCCAATGGAATCTGCAGCTAAAATCTTCATCGCCGGCCACAAAGGAATGGTCGGTTCGGCTATTTGCCGAAAGCTCAAAGAGCATGGCTTTACCAATCTGCTCACCGCTGAGTTCTCTGAACTCGACCTTCGCCATCAGACCGCTGTCAACGATTTCATGCAGCGTCACCAACCCGATTATATGTTTGTGGCGGCGGCAAAAGTAGGTGGCATTCTCGCCAACAACACCTACAAGGCCGAGTTTCTCTACGATAACCTGATGATTGAGCTCAATCTCATCCACGCGGCTTATCTCACGAAAGTGAAGAAACTGCTCTTCCTCGGCTCCTCCTGCATCTACCCCCGCCTGGCGCCCCAGCCCATCAAAGAAGAGTATCTTCTGGAAGGCGCCCTCGAGCCCACCAACGAAGGCTATGCGCTGGCGAAGATCTGTGGGATCAAGCTTTGCGATACCTACCGTCACCAATACGGTTGCAACTTCATCTCCGCCATGCCCACCAATCTTTATGGCTATGGCGATAACTACCATCCTGAGAACAGTCACGTACTTCCCGCGCTCATCAGGCGTTTCCATGAAGCCAAAATCAACAAGCTTCCGGAAGTCGTGGTGTGGGGCAGTGGAAGCCCGCTGCGTGAATTTATGTTTGCCGACGATGTGG
>CAZPDS010000042.1:19951-23338 GCA_964585485.1 uncultured Bacteroidales bacterium | reverse complement strand
ACATACGGATAATCGCCCGGCATGGAACCCATATGCGGCAAGGCATTCAGATCATCCATCCGGTAATAGGGTTTCACATGCAATCCTTCAATAGGCTTCCAGACGAGCTTCTTCTCATAGTCGCCGCCTTTCAGGTCCTGCTGGATTTTCTCTTCCCATTGTTCAGTCGACACGGGCGGAAATTCCGAAAATAATTTTACATCATCGTTGTGTTCCATCATTCGAGTGTTTTTCGTCAATCTGTTAATTAAATAACAGTGCAAAAGTACATTATTTTACATTTTGACTATGGAAAGCGTTATTTTTTTCAGCCTTTCGGGATTTCCGGTCGCACCCTACACACCGGGACCTCGTCCCTGGCTTGTTTCGGGATCTCCGATCACACTGCGACGCGAACGATAGTGAAAGATATCCATAAACAAAATGTCAAAACGACACCTTCCCCGATGGTCGTCCGACAGGAGCCATTTGCGCAGACGGTGGCGAAACAACGTTCGGCTATGCAGGTTTTATGTTTTTTACCGACATTCCTGCCTATCCGTTTATCCCAACGAAGGAACAGATCGAAATCGCAAAGGCGCGCGGTTACAGCGTTGCAATGCTGGATTTTGGCGTTATTCCGGATGAATTAAAACAGGATTCATCCATTAAAATAATTCAAATAGAAGATAAAAAAATTTGAGAAACGGTTTTGATTTTATTTTACCCGCCGTAACCGTTTTTAGTCATAATGGAACCTGCATTTTGCAATACGAATCTCATCCTCTTTAACCTGATAAATCAGGCGATGTTCATCATCAATTCGTCTCGACCAGAATCCTTTAAACTTGTATTTTAAGGGTTCTGGTTTCCCAAGTCCTGTAAAAGGTGTTTTGGAAATATCTTTTAACAACTTGTTTATTTTGGCCAGCATTCTTTTGTCAGTCACTTGCCAGTACAAGTAATCTTCCCACGATTCATCAACGAAGACATACTTCATGGCTCAATCAATTCTTTTCTGAATGAAGAACCTTTTTTTAATTTTTCAATGGCCGAGTCAAGCCTTTGTTCGTTAATTTTAGAAGATAATTCATGCTGAGTAGCTATCAGGGAATTATATTCGTCTAATGATATAATTACAATCCCAGTGTCTTTTCCCCGGTTTATAATAAGCGTTTCAAAATTTTCAGCTACCCTGTCAAGGTATTTTTTTATGTCTTTTCGAAAGTCCGAAATTGTCGCTGTTAACATGTTTACTAATTTTTTGTACTTTATTGTGTACAAATATATGTACATTTCTTTTAAAAACCAAATGTTTCGAAATCTTTTTACAAGGGGACAAGGCTTTGTCAACCGGGGTAAAACCACAAATTGAGACAATAATGAAAGGAATTTGGAGCCATCGGAGGGCAGATCAGAATAAATCCGATGACGACATAAAAACCGGGCAGGTAAGATAAAAACAGCCCGTTCAACATCACTACATATGTATGTCTGTATTATTCGCGATGCATTCACCCGCTAAAAAACCGCAAAACATCACAAAAAACAAGGCCTTCGAAACGTTGCCTTCAAAGATCAATTATTCATATTCTAAACGTTTTAGCGAACATTTTTTGGTATTTACTGCTGACCAAAAAATCTTCAGGTCATATGAATAATTTTATGTAGGTTTGCCCTTCATTCTATTGAAAATACACCCAAAATTCTCCGCATGGAATCTAAGAAAACCAGCATTCCCACCAATTTCGGTGCACTGGGTACTCTCGTCGTCGTTTTCTTCTTCTGGGGCTTTATTGCCGCCAGCAATGGAGTATTCATTCCGTTCTGCAAGCACTACTTCAACCTCGACCAGTTTCAGTCGCAGCTGGTGGACTTTGCCTTTTACCTCGCCTATTACGTGGGGGCTTTGGCGCTCTTTATTTACAGCACCCTTATCGGGAAAGACACCATCGGTGCCTGGGGTTATAAAAAGAGCATCGTCAACGGATTGGTCTTTTCGGCCATGGGCGCGGTGGTGATGATCATCGCCGTGAACGCCAACTCCTTCCCAGGCATGCTGGGCGGCTTGTTTGTCGTAGCGCTGGGCTTTTCAGTACAGCAAACCGCGGCCAACCCCTTCGCCATTTCCCTTGGCGATCCGGCCACAGGCTCTAACCGCATTAACCTGGGCGGCAGCATTAACTCCATCGGCACCTTTATTGGCCCGATCATTATCGCCCTCGCATTATTTGGCACCACTTCGCAAAGCGATGCGCAAATACAAAAACTGGGGCTGGGCAGTGTTTCAACACTCTACGGATTTGTCTGTGCCTTGTTCCTGGGCGCCGCCGCCCTCTTCTTTTTCTCGAAGAAAGTTCCGGCCGGCCGTATTACGGAAAAGACCGAGAAAGCCGGCAAGGCGGTTATCCTCTTGCTGATCATGACGGTAATTTTGGGCGTCGCGTTTACAACCGTACTCGACAGTTATAAAATCATCCCGGAAGGCACCGAAGAAAAGCTGGCGCTGGAATGGAACCGCTTCAAATGGCTGATCCTGATCGTGATTTCGGTGGCGGTGCTGCTGATCTCGGCCTTTGTCTTCTCACGTAAGAAAAGCGATGGCTGGGGCGCCATGAAATATCCGCAGCTGGCCCTCGGCATGCTGGCGATCTTTATTTACGTTGGCGTGGAAGTGGCCATTGGCAGTAACCTGGGCGAACTGCTGCGGCAGGATGCTTTCGGCGGTTACAGCGCATCAGAAGTTTCACCTTTTATTTCCATGTTCTGGGGAAGTATGATGATCGGCCGCTGGGCCGGTGCCATCAATGTTTTCAAACCCTCGAAAAAACTGAAGTACCTGCTGCTGCTCCTGGTTCCCCTCGTGGCCTGGGGCGTTGTGATCGGCATCAACACGATTGCGCAGAACGATATGTCGCCCCTGTACTATTATTTCCTTTGCGTGCTGGTGCTGGTCGCCGCGTTTTACGTCACCATGGATCGTCCGGCCATTACGCTGATGGTGTTCTCCGTTCTGGGCATCACCGCCATGATGATCGGCCTTTTCACCACCGGCAACGTGGCCATCTACGCCTTCCTGAGCGGCGGTCTTTTCTGTAGTGTGATGTGGCCCTGCATCTTTTCGCTCGCCCTGGCGGGCCTGGGTAAGTACACCACCCAGGGATCGGCCTTCCTGGTCATGATGATCCTCGGGGGTGCGGTAATCCCGCCCATCCAGGGGAAACTGGCCGACTTCCTGCAGGCCGGCAGCAGCGTTCCGGGCTTTGGCATCCACAACTCCTACTGGGTCCCCGTGGCCTGCTTTGGCTACCTCCTCCTGTTTGCCATCGTGGTAAAAACCATGCTGAAAAGGCAGGGTATCAATTACGACGAATAAAGATTCTTTTTGTGTTTTGTGTTTTGTGTTTT
>CAZPDS010000042.1:12770-19851 GCA_964585485.1 uncultured Bacteroidales bacterium | reverse complement strand
TTTTGTGTTTTGTGTTTTGTGTTTTTTGATTTTTGTTTTAGGTTTAGGGTTTAACAACAAGGTCCGGACATGTCCGGACCTTGGTTTTGAGAAAAGCGTACCTTTGCAAAAAAGCGAGCTATGAAGACCTTCGCCGGCCTGTTGTCCCTCCTGCTCCTGGCTTCGTTAAGCCTGAATGCGCAGGACACCCTGGTGCTGAATTCCGGCCAGGAAAAAATCGTTAACGTTCATGAACTGAACCCGCGCTTACTCTATGTATCCTATCAGAACATTAAATCCAACCGCGCCAAACTCCGCGGACTTGACCTGCGGGAAGTGTACGCCGTGCATTATCGCGACAGCGCCAGGGTGATCACCTACATTCAGGATACCGCCAGCGGTAATGTTTTCTATACGGACGACATGGGTCGCTATGTAGCCGGTGAACAATACGCCATTCGTCATTACAAAGCGCCCTGGGTTACCGTGGGCGGTGTGGCCACCGGATTCGCCGGTCCCGTGGTTAATTTCTTCTGGGGGCTGCTGGTCCCCGCAGCCTATACCGGAACCCTTGGGGCTATTCCGGTAAGCACCCGCAAACTGGCCCGGGAAGAGCCGGAACTATACGCCGACCGGTATTTTGTGGCCGGCTACAAACAAAAAGCCCGGCATAAAAAGGTCATGAACGCCATTTGGGGCTCACTGGCCGGCATCGGCGCCGCGGCTATCACGACGACGATTTTTCTGCTGGCTGATTGAAGCGTAGAGAGATAAGACGTGGAGAGGTGGAGCGTCGAGGGGTGAGGCGTTGACGAATTAAAATTGTGCTTGCGTTGCAGCGCATCCAGCGTTCTACCTGGATTTAAAAAGCCCGTACTTCAGGATGCAGTAAATGGCCCGGAATCCGTCTTTCCAGTTGATCTTTTTGCCTTCGGCGTAAGTGCGGCCATAATAGGAAATGCCCACTTCGTAAATGCGGATGTTTTTGATGCGCGAAATTTTAGCGGTCACTTCCGGCTCGAAGCCAAAACGGTTTTCGCGCAGGGGGATGGCTTTGATGATGTCCGAACGGAACAACTTGTAGCAGGTTTCCATGTCCGACAGATTCAGGTTGGTGAAGATATTGGATAGATGCGTCAGAAATCGGTTGCCGATGGAATGCCAGAAGAACAGGATGCGGTGCGGATTACCGCCGGCAAAGCGGGAACCGTAGACCACGTCGGCAAAGCCGTCAAGTATAGGTTTTAACAGTAGATTATATTCCTGGGGGTCATATTCCAGATCGGCATCCTGGATGATCAGGAAATCACCCGTTGCCGCGGCAATACCGGTATGCAGCGCAGCTCCTTTTCCCTTGTTGATTTCGTGTGCGACATACTGAATAGTTAGCTCAGGATGGGCATCCCGGTAACGGAGAATGGCCTCTTCCGTTGCATCGCGGGAACAATCGTTCACCAGGATGATTTCTTTCGTAAGTTGCGCGGGGAGTTGCACATCCCTGACCTTGTCCAGGATCAGATGGATGGTTTTCTCTTCGTTGTAGGCCGGAATAATAATCGATAAGGTAGACATAAAAATACGCATTATGAGTGCAAAGATAGCTTTTTGCACCGTACCGTTTCCGGGAAAACAAAAAAGACAAACATTTGCAAGGCACATCGTGAAACCCTCTTCGTAGCCTGAAGTTTTGTATTTTTGGTGGTAAATTAAAACCATGAAGGTGCAGGCCTGGTTACGGAAACATCTGTTTATTGTAATACCTGCCGTGCTGATTGCATTGACAGCGGCGGCCTGGCAGCTTTGGGTCGTGCTTCATCCTACGCCCTGCAATCCGTGGGGGAAATCGTATGTGATCCCGTCGACACCCTCGGAGGTATATCCCAATGCCGTAGTCTACGATTTTGATCACTGTACCGATCCAGCGATTCCGGTTGAACCGGGAGGCCGTAACGGAACACCGGCGTTGGAGGCTGTTGCCGCTGCCGGTGAGCGGGCCGTAATCAACCTGCCTCTGGCAAACCTTACGTCACGGGACCTACGGACAATTAACCTGAGCGGTTGGCTTTGGTCCGAGACTGTTTTCGAAACAGAGGAAGCTGCAATTGTGGTGCTCATCGACCGGAAATTTTGCGGGACAAGAGCGCATAAAACCGTTCCGCTGCGCCGCAATCCGGCAGGCCGATGGTTTCATTTTGCGACGCTTTTTGAAACCGGCGATTATGTTTTTTCGCCCGATGACCGCCTGCGCATTTATTTTCGTGCAGAAAAAGGGCGCCTCTTGTGTGATGACCTGACCCTTCAATTCGGGCTTCCCTGCTATACAGGCCCTCAAGCGCCCAATCCCGTCAGCCCATGAAAAACGCCCGCCACCGGTTTTGGGTATCACCCTGGATACTGCTCCTGCCGCTCGTATTGGCAACAGGCCGGGGCTGCCGTTTCCCGGAGGCAAAAGCGCCGGAAGCCCCCGACTTCGAGGTAGAACGTTTTGTTCCCCTGGCCGGCCTGCAGCCTACGGATAACCCGAATGTTTTCCGGGTGGAGGTGGATTATTCGGATGCCGGCGGTGGACTGGCCATTCCGTCGCACCGGCAGGAACCCTCGGCCCTGCACTATTCGTTTCAGATAAAAAACACCGGAACGAAGCCCCGCACCTTCCGGTATAAAATATATTACCAGAACGAGTCGTATAAATTTCCGGAAATGCTTACGGGTGGCGGAAAACGTGAGCATCCGCGGGCAGCGGATAATTTTTACGGCAGCTGGGACAATGCCGAAGGCTATCGGCAAACGACGCTGATCCCGGCCGACGGCGCCTTTCATCCTGTAAGGGGAACCCTTAGCATACAAGGCAATCCCCGCGACGAGGAAAAATATTTCAGCAACGGCATCAACCAGCGCTGGAAGCGCAATCCCCGGATGGGGAAGTACAGCTTCTTGCTGGTGGTTACCGCGGAGGATGATCTTTCGGCCGCGGTTCCTGACTACCTGCAAAACCTGGCCCTCCGGCAAAATCAGCGCTTCGTCAATCCCTACGGGTATTTTGTTTTTGGGGAAGGAAGCCGTACAAGCGGCCTTCGCTGTGTTGCGTCTTCAGACACCTTGCTTGCTGTGTCGCGTCTTCCGCTGGCGGCGGGCGTGTTTGTCGATCCCGCGGATTTCAGCGCGGAGCAACTGGCGCAATTTGGTCAGCCGCGCTGCGGCGCCGGGGAAGATCTCCGGAATAAGGCTGTGTTCAAACAATTCATCCATCACGTCGACTCGTCCTCCGTCTTCAATAACATCCCGGTACTGGCCGATGTCACCGGAGATGCTTACACCCTTCGTGAGTACAACTATCACAAGGCCTTTTGCCGGCCCGGCGACTATGTGCGGACACGCCCGGTAACGGCGGATTGCCCGTGCTCCAGCGTGCCCGTAGATACGGTAAAGCACAGCATAAGCCTGATCAATCCCGCGGCCGACAGTCTTCGTCTGCGCAAGCAGAACGCGGGCATCATCACCCGCTTCGGACTCACGTACGGAACGTACACCGTGAAGGTCCGGCTTCCGCAATTGCTGAATAAACAGGGTGTCTGGAATGGGATCACCAATGCCATCTGGCTGATCACACAGTCGTATGAACCGTGGAACGCCCGTAGCACCTGCGGCAAAGAAGGTTACATCAGCGATTACTACAGTTCCGATCATCAGCGGGAAGCCACCACATCGTACTCGGAAATTGATTTTGAGATCTTAAAAACCGGCCCCTATTGCCCGGAATACGCCTACACGCCCTATCCTCTGCAACCCTTTCCCTCAGCGGCCCACAGGGCCTGGTGGAACCTCCCCTATCCGGGCGAAGGCCCGGGCGCGGCCGATGAGATCATGGTGTGCTGCACCAATTGGGATATGGCCTGTCCGGAACCGGAGAACTACGGCGTGGGCTGTCAGGACCTGACCTACAACGGCCAAGCCTTCAGCAATCACCGCTGGGACTATTGGTACAAGGCGCTTACATCAAAGTACCCGGCCTCCGATGATGAATTGTTTGCCGGACCCTATTATTATTTTCAGATTGTCTGGCGACCGTATGAGATCCTGTGGAAGATCGGACCGGAGCGCGACCAGCTTCGTCTGGTGGGATACATGAACGCCGGCATCACCAATATTCCTGACAACCAAATGTCACTGATAATTTCTCAGGAATTTCACAACACCGCCTGGTGGCCAGGCAGTCCCTTCGCGCAAAGCCATATTCCTTTTCCTTCACGGGATATCGTGGGCGAAGTGCTGGATGTTACAATAGAATAATGTCCCCTATAAGCCTCCCATTATCCTTCATCAATAGGCGCGTTCCGTCCGGCCTTCGATATAATTTACGAAAGATTGATTGGCCACACGGTTTCCGCCGGGGGTTGGATAATCCCCGGTAAAGTACCAATCCCCTGTATTGGCGGGGCAGGCCGCGTGCAGGTCTTCGATGGTTTGAAAAAGAATCTGCACGTGGGCCTTGATATCCGGGGGGGTCAGCATAGTGGAAATCTTATCCGCGATCTGCGTTGCGGTAAATGGATTATAGATTTCCTTGACCGCGTTCTCACATTCGGTGCGGGGCCGGCTCAACTGTTCTTTGGCCGCCAGGTAGGTTTGATTAATAATGGCTTCCTGATGAGTTTCCTTTAAGAGGGCGATGGCGGCCCGGAAAGCAGCAAAGTCGCCCAGCCGTGCCATATCGATGCCGTAGCAGTCGGGGTAACGTATCTGCGGGGCGGAGGAGGCAATCACGATCCGTTTCGGCTGCAAGCGATCCAGCATCCGGATAATACTCTGACGAAGGGTGGTCCCCCTGACAATACTATCATCAATCACAACAATGGTATCCTGATCATTGCGTACGATACCATAGGTTACATCGTACACATGGGCCACCAGGTCATCACGGTCCTTGTCCTGGGTAATAAAAGTGCGCAACTTAATATCCTTAACGGCGATTTTTTCAAAGCGGGGTTTCAGCGACAGTATCTTCTGGATGCTAGCACTATCGAGTGTTTCCCGCTGCTGCAGCAAACGATCGGCTTTGATCTTATCGCAGTAAGCGGTCAGGCCCTCCATGAGGCCATAATAGGCCACAGCTGCGGTGTTGGGGATATAGGAGAAGACGGTATTTTCAAGATCGTGATCGATGCTGCGCAGGATGGCCGGTGTCAGGCTGCGCCCGAGTTCCTTACGTTCGGAATAGATCTCCTGATCGGTACCGCGCGAGAAATAGATCCGTTCGAAGGAGCAGGATTTACGTGCGTGCGGATCGCGAATCTGAGGGAGGCTGAAGGTCCCGTCGCGCTTAACAACCAGAGCATGGCCCGGTTGGATTTCGTGAACTTTCTCAAAGGGCACATTGAACGTAGTCATGATGACCGGGCGTTCCGAGGCGGCCACAATCACCTCATCGTCCTGATAGTAATAAGCGGGCCGGATGCCAGAGGGATCGCGCATCACAAAGGCATCGCCGTGCCCGATCAGTCCTGCCATGGCGTAACCGCCGTCCCAGTATTTACTGCTGCTCCGCAGCACCTGCGCTACATCCAGGTGTTGAGCGATGAGCGGGGAAATGTCTTGCTTGCTTTTTCCTTCCTCACGAAACGCACGAAACAAGCGCTCATTTTCTTCTTCCAGGAAGTGGCCCATTTTTTCGAGCACCGTAATCGTATCCGAAGTTTCCACCGGGTGCTGCCCGAGGGAAATCAGCTTCTGAAACAATTCATCAACGTTGGTAAGGTTAAAGTTACCGGCGACCACCAGGGTTTTTGTCAGCCAGTTGCTTTCGCGAACAAAGGGATGACAATAATTGATATCATTTTTACCGAAAGTACCGTAGCGAAGGTGACCCAGGTAAAGCTCACCGGTGAATTCAATGTGCTGCTTGAGCCATTGAACATCATTAAGCTTCTCCGGGCAGGAATTGCGAAGGTGTTTTAAGTCTTTGTAGATTTGATTGAAGATATCGATAATGGGCGTCGGGCTGGCAGACCGCAAGCGATTGATGTACTTCGAGCCAGGCTCCATATCGAATTTCACATTCGCGATTCCGGCACCATCCTGTCCGCGGTTGTGCTGCTTTTCCATCAGCAGCGAAAGTTTGTTCAGTCCGTAAATCGGGGTCCCGTAGCGCGAAAGATAATACTCCAGGGGTTTCAGCAGGCGGATCAGGGCGATTCCGCATTCATGCTTAATAGCGTCGCTCATAAGTATGGTTTTTCACAGTGCGTTTTGCAAAATTACCAAATTATTACGAGGAATGTTCCGGAAAAGGAGGGCTAATTGTTGGCACGATCTCCGGCGCGTGCTTTATCGTAATCCGGACTTTTTATCATCTCAAAATACCCCTGGGGGTACGTTGTTTCAAAAAATATACTCCAATAGGCCTTTCCCGTCATCCCGTCGAAATGAATCAGGTGTCGTTTATACTGATAGTTTTTGAAGAGCCCGATCAGAAGGAAGGCCGTAAAAACCAGGCCTATCATACAACGCGGGATGCGATGAATCTTCAGGGCCCAACGAATAAAGGCACAGAGCGGTATCGCCAGCAAGGGGTACAGATCAATCATACTACGTATACCGAGACCGATCCACCACCAGCACCACCAACTAAAAATCACATAAACAAACACCAGAAAACTAAGGATTACCGCCCACCTGAATCGTTTCAGATCGCGGTTCAGAAGAAAGAAACCCAGCAGGGAGAAAATCATCAGCGGGCTGTACATGAGCCACCCATTACGGTACGACAACAAGCCCAGGAGAATCTTCGGCTGCGTCCAGAAAAAGCTTTCACCCACGTAGGACATAAACAACCAATGTCCGGTATAGGTTTTCCAGTAGACCATCTGGGGAAGCCAGACCACAGCGGCCAACAATCCAGCCAGCGCGACTTTATACAGATTTTCACGAAGGAAATGAATCTTCCATTTAAGTCCGTTTCGATCCGAGACTCCGTACAAAAGAGCAAACAGCAGAATGATCATCGAAGTAGGCCGCACCAGCGTAATCAGGCCCGTCGCTAATCCCAGCCAGGCCGTAGTGCTCCAGGTGGGATGTTCGTGCCATTTCAGGAGGAGCCAGGCAA
>CAZPDS010000042.1:0-12760 GCA_964585485.1 uncultured Bacteroidales bacterium | reverse complement strand
TACGTCCGACATCGGGCCGCCCTCATAAGAGGTATAATAAATCATATTGGTGCCCAGGAACAAGGCCAATAATCCAAGTGCGGTAACGCGATCATCAAAAAAACACAGCAATACCTTGCGGAGAAAAACCAACGCCAGCGAAAAATAAACGATGGCGCTTAAGGAAATAGCCAGGGCATAAGGGGTTCCGTAATCAAAAGGATCCAGCCCCAGCAGGTGAATCAAGGCAAACGCCGTCAGGTAAAACGGCATGTACAGCAGGGCCAGTCCCATCGACATTTTTTCGATAACATTGCCGTCAGGCAGGGAGACAAATCCCGGGCGCAGGGGCAGATGCTGAAAATCAAAACTGTGATAATGAAAAGCCGCTGGCAAATAATTATAATAGCAAACCACATCCTGGGTGAGAACGCGCTCAGTAAAGAGATAATCGCCCGATGTAAGCATCAGGGCCAGGGCCAGGGCCGACAGCAACAGGACCATCACGCCGGAGATTGGTCCCCGCATCGGTTTCAACCCGAAATATTGCTTATTAAGTTCCACTTCTTGCACGGCGACGAAATTACAATTTTTTTTACTTCGCCCCGAAGGGTATAAAAAAACGGTGGTTGGTGATGCAACAGGTTTAAGGATTTCATACTTTTGCGAAAAATTCTCTTACTATGAAATCTTTCCACTATCTGTTCCTTCTGCTGGCAATCACTGTTTTCGCGGCTTGTGAGGCCAACGAGGCAAAAAAAGAAACGAAAGCTGAAAATCAGCCGGCCGAAGATGCCAAGACCCGCACTCTATCGTCTGACATGTACCTGAACTGCTGGTTCAACGAGCATACCTTACAGAAGAACATATTTCGCAGCAAACCCATGGCCAGCAAGCTGGACTCCACCTGGACCGACAGCTATGGTTTACGCACTTACATCCGGGACATCACGGATGAGTTGCCCCGATTTGTGAGTGTTCGTTTCTGGACCTACTGGCGGAAGCCGGGAGTTGACGCCAAGATGGTGGTCGCCCTTGATTCGCTGGGCGCTAATAAATTCTGGACGGCCGTGGATCTTAAAGACAGCGTTAAATCGGCCAATCAATGGCAGCAGATTCGTTGTAAGCTTACCCTGCCGCAGAAAATCCACCGCGACGATCGGGTTACCATCTACGTTTGGAATGTGTCGAAAACAGAAATGTACGTAGATGATCTGGAAGTAAGCTTCCTATATTAAGTCGACAGTCGTTAGTCGATAGTCGTTAGTCGATAGTCTGGAAGAAATTTATAATTGGCTCCACAATAGCCTATACACGCCTCATTCTCCAGTTTCCTCAAAACCGGTGATCGAAGTTCGGCCGGGAGGTTTCGGTATTGAATTTTGCGCAATCGAGTTCCACCGGCAATTCACCGGGGGGTGCCTGAAAACGATCGTTGGGAGAGATGCGCAGGGATGGATCGGCGAAGACTTTCTGCATATACAGGCCCCAGATGGGCAAAGACATATTGGCACCCTGGCCCAACATAGTGCTGCGGAAATGCACGCTGCGGTCTTCGCAGCCCACCCAGACGCCGGTGGCCAGGTTGGGGACCATGCCCATAAACCAACCATCGGAATTGTTATCGGTCGTGCCGGTTTTACCAGCGATGGGTGCCGTTAGCGCATATTTTCCGCGCAAGCGGGCGCCCGTACCACTTTCCACAACACCTTGCATAAGGCTCACCATCACGTAGGCGGTAACTTCGCTCATCGCCTCGTTGGTGCGAGGGACGAAATTCGCCAGCACATTTCCGTGCTTATCTTCGATACGGGTAATAAAGATGGGTTCAGTATAGACGCCTTTGTTGGCGTAGGCGGCAAAGGCGCCCACCATTTCATACAGGGAGATATCGGGTGTACCCAGGCAGATGGAATAAAACTCGGGGATATTGCTCTTGATGCCCAGTTTTTTCGCCAGTTGCACCACGGGCCCCGGGGAATAGCGTTTGATCAGGTAAGCGGAAATCCAGTTGATGGAATTGGCCAGGGCTTCCTTAAGGGAAATCATTTCGCCTTCTTTATATTCGCTGGAATTGCGGGGTTCCCATTTGCTGCCGTCGGCCATGTCGAAACTCACGGGAACGTTGGGCACTTTTGAGCAGGGGGAATACTCCCCTTCCTGCATAGCGATAGTGTATACAAAGGGTTTAAACGTAGATCCCACCTGACGGCGAGCCAGGGTAACGTGGTCGTATTTAAAATAACGGTAATCGATGCCGCCGACGTAGGCGCGAACATAACCGGTTTGAGGCTCCACTGACATTAGCCCGGCGAGCAGGAACCATTTGTGGTACTTCACCGAATCGTAGGGACTAAGTACGGTATCCCGTTCGCCCTTCCAGGTAAAAATTTTCATAGCGACCGGTGTGCGCATCACTTTATTGATTTCGGGCCAGGAGGCGCCGGACTTCTTCAGTTCGTGATAGCGCGGGGAACGTTTGAATCCGGCCACCACCAACTCGTCAATTTTCTCGCTGGTCATACGGTAGTCGAAGGGAGCGTTGCGGACGCCCTTCCAATGCTGGAAAAACTGCCGCTGCAGTTCGCCACCCAGGTGTTGGGCGACGGCCTCTTCGGCATAGCGTTGCATACGGGAGTTAATGGTAGTGTAAATCCGCAGGCCATCTTTGTACAGATTATACGGCGTTCCATCAGCCTTCAGGTTCTTACTGCACCATCCAAAGGCCGGGTTGTGATCCCACGCATCCTTATCGGCCAGGAAATTCGCCTTATCGCTGTAATTGCCTTCCTCGGGTTCATCGGCTGTTAACATGGTTCGAAGATATTCCCGGAAATACGTAGCGATACCCTGGGTGTGGTCCTGGACCCGAAAATGAGACATGTCAATCGGGATGGACTTAACGGAGTCAGCTTCGGCTTCAGAAATGAAGTTGTAACGGCGCATTTGGTGGATCACGACATTCCGCCGGCCCAGCGCATTTTCAGGATTCCGGGTCGGGCTGTATTTGGACGGAGCTTTCAGCATACCCACCAGCAGGGCGGATTCCTGAACATTCAGCTGATCGGGCGTTTTATCGAAATACGTTCGTGCAGCGGATTTTATGCCGTAGGATTGATTTCCGAAATCAACGGTATTGAGGTACATCGCGAGGATTTCCTGCTTGGTGTAATTACGTTCCAGTTTAACAGCGGTGACCCATTCGCGGAGTTTGGTTGAAACCAGGGTGAAGACATTCAGCTTCTCGCCGCGAGGGAAAAGGTTCTTGGCCAGTTGCTGGGTAATTGTTGAGCCTCCGCCGGAACTGCGGTCGCCGCCAATAACGGTGCGCATGGCCACGCGAAACAGGCTGCGGGCGTCCACCCCGGAATGATCGGCAAAGCGTGCGTCTTCTGTAGCAATCAGGGCATTTACAAGATCCGGTGAAAGATCTTCAAAATGCACATTTGAACGGTTTTCGTAATAATACTTTCCCAGCAAGACCTGATCGGAGCCGTAGATCTCGGTGGCCAAATTGCTCTTCGGATTTTCGAGTTCCTCAAAGGTGGGCATGAAACCCAGCCAACCCAGCGAAACAAAGGTCAGGACGATGAAGGCGAAACCAATCAACGAGAAATAAATGACCCAAAGTCGTTTGATGATTTGCTTGTGTTCATCAGGAAAAAGGTCTTTCCAGCGAAAGTTATTCAGCACATCTTTCATAGGGCAATTATAAAGCGGTTTCAATCCGGATTCCAAATTCTTCGACACTTTGCAGGGCGGTATCCCGCATCGCCTGAACAAACTCAAACGAATATCGTCCACTTTCAGCGAACTGCAGATTCTTACGGAGAAGGATCCGGTTATCCAGGCTGTTGCCGCTACGTTCGCCCAGCCAGCGACCTTCCACGTCGGCGAGGTAGCATTCCACGGTATCCACCGACATCTTTCCGTTGGGATACATCGTTTTCAGGAACAGGTACATATTGGCATACTTGTAATCGCTGCGCACCCTAACATTGATATAGAAATTATAGGGCAGGTTTTTATTTTCAATATCCACGTTAAACTTCATCAGATCGCGGCTGTTCCACACCTGTCCGTCCAGGCTGTGATACTCTTCAAACACGAGATTGCGATCACAGGCCGTTGTCAAACAAAGCAGCAGAGCCATCACAGAAATTCCTACGAAACGCAGCATAGCTTTCATTTTCTTTTGCGGTCAAAACGGTTAAGATCGTCTTCTTCGTTCGCGAAATCGACTTTCTTTTCTTCCACCTCGGCGAAGTCTTCCAGTTTACCGGGAAGGATATTTTTCTTATTGTCGGCAATGATGGCTTTCACTTGATCCACGGGGATGGCCATCATGCTGCTGAAATCATCAACGTAAGAGTACCACATGATACGGCGAAAGACATCGGTTTTCTGGCATTTCGCCACACCGCGCTTTGTACGGAGTGCAATCTCCGGGTCCGGAAGATCTTTCATAGCATCGATATAACTATCATACTCGAAGTTCAGGCAGCACTTAAGCTTCGCACACTGACCGGCCAATTTCTGAGGATTGATAGACAATTGCTGGGCACGTGCTGCTCCGGTATTCACCGAGCGAAAGTCGTGCATCCAGGTGCTGCAACACAACTCACGACCACAGGTGCCTACGCCGCCCAGGTTGCTGGCTTCCTGGCGCATGCCGATCTGACGCATTTCAACACGCACGCTGAACTGCTCGGCCAGCACTTTGATCAGTTCCCTGAAATCCACGCGTTCCTCAGCGGTGTAGTAGAAGGTCGCCTTGGTTCCGTCAGCCTGAAATTCAACATCGTTCATTTTCATATCCAGGTTCAGGTTGCGCGAGATCTTTTTGGTCTTTTGCAGAATGGTTTCTTCATTGTGAACGGAGGCCAACCATTTCTCGATATCGGAAGGGCGAACCCGGCGATAGACTTTCTTTGCATCGGGGGCATTGGGGTCGGCATTCTTTTTCTTCATTTGCAGCCGTGCCGCCTCACCTACCAAGGTTACGATACCGATATCGTGACCGGGCGAAGACTCCACAGCCACAATATCACCGGTGGCCACATCCATGCGTGGGGGAAGTTTGAAGAAATCTTTGCGGCTGTTCTTAAAGCGAACCTCGACGAAATCAAAGGTAGGGAGGTTCTGGGGGGATTTTATGTGCTCCAGCCAGTCGTGAACATCACGCTTGCAGCAGCCATGCTTATATACATGTTCGTTACGCTGATGAATACCGGGCCTTTCGCCACATCCGCGCGTTGTAAATTCATTCGGAACAAAATCATCCATACGATACACTAAGTTGTAATCTACAAAGGTAATTAAAATTTCTGCACGCCCATGTACAAATCCGCCGGTGCGAAACAATAGACCGTAGGTTAACGGCGTTAATTCCACGCTGCTTAAACCCACACTCCCCTATGCGACCCTATTTCCCCATCTTGTTTGTATTGACATTAAGCTCCTGTATGGGCCAGAACCCCTCCCTCATCGACCGATCGGAGCCTGGTCCTGACCGTCCGCTGGCCATCTTGCTCGACTCCCTCAATATCCGGTCCGATCAGCTTGAGATTCGGATCGACAAATCCGAATACCTGCTTAGCTTGTGGAAAGATAGCGTGCAGGTAAAAAGCTACGCGGTGGTGTTCGGGAGCAATCCAGTTGACGATAAACTCCGCGAAGGCGATGAATGTACCCCGGAAGGCATATTCGGTATCCGCGACCAATACCCACACCGCAAGTGGTCAAAATTTATCTGGATTGATTATCCCAACGATGATGCGCGGGCCAAACATGCCCGGGCCAAAGCGGAAGGCCGCATTCCTGCCGAGGCCGGCATCGGGGGCGAAGTGGGCATTCACGGTGTTCCACCGGGCTTCGATTTCTGGATCGACCGACGATACAACTGGACGCTGGGCTGCATTTCCTTAAAGAACGAAGACGTTGATGAGGTATATTCAATTTGTGGCCCACAGACCCGCATCGTCATCACAAAATAAACGTATCTTCGTAAAAACTCCCATTCGTTATGCGACTGTGGTCCATCCATCCCCAATACCTCGACACCAAAGGCCTGCTGGCCGTATGGCGTGAAGGGTTGTTGGCCCTTCATGTGCTGGAAGGACGTACGCGCGGGTACACGCATCACCCTCAGCTAAACCGTTTTAAATCGGCACCTTCACCAACAGATGCCATTCATGCTTATTTGTGGGAAATCTTCCGCGAAGCCGAACGACGCGGCTATCACTTTAATCCGGGGAAACTCCACACGACGCAGGCGGTACCTACAATTGATGTTAACAGCGGGCAAGTCGACTATGAAAGCAGGCATTTGCTGGAAAAGCTGAACGTCAGGGATCCGGTTCGCTTTGAACAAATCCGGCTCCTGCAGGCCCTGGAAACACACCCTCTCTTCCGTAAAGTGGAAGGCGGAATTGAATCGTGGGAAATCATTAAAGAGCAAGCCTGATCAGGCCTTGATGGTCATAAGTGCAGTAACCTTCATCGATAAATCCGCAAAGAGAATTTTCGGATTGGCGTTGCGTTCGATATGGTACAGTGCTTTATTAAACGCATCAGCGAGTTGCTCTCCGTTGGCGGGATTAATAAAGGGCGAAAGGTTACGAACGAAAGTGAACTCTTCACCATCCAGTTTCACCAGCGTATCGAGGCGAAAATTAAACAGCAGACAACGCCGGATAACACGGAGTCCGTAGGCCAGTAATGCTTTCTGGTTTTCGCGGCCGATCTTCGATAATTCGTCTGCATTCTGGAGCAAACCGGCCACGTCTTTGCGGAAACAAAGCCGCAGCCATTGCTGCAGCCGTGCATAATTCTGCGCATCACCTTCCTGCCGGGCCACCATATCATCCGCCATCTTCATGTTTCCCTCGCACAGTAAGGCCACCCGACGGGCTTCCGCTTCGGTCAGATCATGTTTCAATCGCAGGGTGTCTACAATTTCCCGGTCGGAAAAGCGCGGGATTTTCACGATCTGCGAACGCGACAAAATCGTGTTCAGCATGAGATCTGTATTTGCCGCGATGAGGATAAAGAGCGTTTTTTCGGGTGGCTCTTCAAGCACTTTCAGAATTTTCGGGGCGGCCGCGTGGAAAATCTTTTCGGCGTGCCAGATAAGCACCACTTTATACTCTGCCTCGAAGGATTTGTAGCCCAGTACACGAATCATGTCATTGCAATCCTCGGCTGTAATAAGCGCCTGCTTGTTTTCGATTTCCATGAAACGATACCAGGCCTGCAAGTCAGGGAAACCATCGGTTTGCAGGAGATACTGACGGAATTCATTGATAGCCTCACTGGCCAGCGCCTTTTTTTTATCACGAGCGGCCACCGGAAAATACAAATGGAGATCGGGATGTGCCAGTTTCTGGTATTTAACGCAGGACGGACATTGGCCACAACTATCGGCTTTGAGACTATCGCCGGGCGAAAGCTGCCGGTTTTCACAATTAATAAATTGCGCGAAAGCGATAGCCAGGGCGAGTTTGCCACTACCCTCCGGACCGTTAAATAACTGCGCGTGACTGACGCGGTTATTCAGCACCGTTTGGATCAATTGATTTTTGATCCGTAATTGTCCTGGAATCTCACAGAATTTCATACGCTCGCAGGTTCTTCCGCGCAAAGCGCCGGCTTACAGTTTACGCTTAACTTCCGTTTCCGTGTAACCTTCAATAATGTCGCCTACCTTGATGTCGTTAAAGTTTTCTACACTTAAACCACAATCTTGTCCGGCAAACACTTCCTTCGCATCATCCTTGAAACGCTTGAGTGTACTGAGTTGTCCGGTATAGACAACAATTCCGTTGCGAATGATGCGCACCTTGGAATTGCGTTGCAGTTTCCCGTCGAGGACCATACAGCCCCCGATAGTACCCACTTTGGTGATTTTAAACACCTCTCGCACTTCAACGTTGCTGGTAATTTTCTCTTCAATTTCAGGTGATAGCATACCTTCAATAGCCGATTTCAGTTCATTGATAGCATTGTAGATGATAGAATAAAGACGGATATCAATCTGCTCCTGTTCGGCCAGTTTGCGGGCACCGAGACTCGGTCGCACCTGGAATCCAATGATAATCGCGTTGGAAGCCGTTGCCAGCAGAACATCCGATTCAGTAATGGCGCCCACCGACTTGTGGATCACGTTCACCACCACTTCATTGGTAGAAAGTTTCAGCAAGGAATCCGAGAGGGCTTCCACCGATCCGTCCACGTCGCCCTTAACAATAATCGAAAGCTCCTTAAAGTCGCCAATCGCAATACGTCGGCCGATTTCGTCGAGGGTAATATGTTTTTGTGTTCGGATGCCTTGTTCGCGCTGCAATTGCTGACGTTTATTCGCGATCGATTTCACTTCGCGTTCATCGGTCATAACGTTAAACAGGTCGCCCGCCTGGGGGGCGCCACTCAGGCCTTGCATAAGGACAGGTGTAGAAGGACCGGCTTCGGCGATATTCTGATTACGTTCGTTGTACATAGCCTTAACGCGACCGTAGTGATAACCGGAGAGAACCATGTCGCCAATTTTCAGCGTACCGTTCTGCACCAGAAATTTGGTAACATAACCGCGTCCCTTTTCCAGGGAGGATTCCAGTACGGTACCATTGGCCATACGATTCGGATTGGCTTTCAGCTCGAGCAATTCAGCTTCCAATAATACCTTGTCGAGCAACTGGGGTATATTTAATCCTTTTTTAGCCGAAATTTCCTGGCTTTGGTATTTTCCGCCCCAATCTTCCACCAGGATGTTCATTTGTGAAAGTTCCTGTTTGATTTTTTCAGGATCCGCGCCGGGTTTATCAATTTTGTTGATCGCGAAGACGATAGGAACCTTGGCGGCCTGGGCATGGTTGATGGCTTCGATGGTCTGCGGCATCACGTTATCGTCGGCAGCGACCACAATAATGGCCACATCGGTTACACTGGCACCACGGGCACGCATAGCGGTAAAGGCTTCATGACCCGGGGTGTCGAGAAAAGTGATGCGCTTACCGCTATCCAGAACCACCTCGTAGGCGCCGATATGCTGGGTAATCCCGCCGGCTTCACCCGCGATTACATTGGAACGACGGATATAGTCAAGCAAGGAGGTTTTACCATGGTCGACGTGGCCCATAACGGTCACGATGGGGTGACGATCGCGGAGATCTTCGGTACGGTCGTCTTCTTCCTTAATTGCGGCGGAGACTTCCACGCTGACAAACTCAACGGTAAAGCCGAATTCTTCGGCAACGATAGAAAGGGTTTCCGCATCCAGTCGTTGGTTGATGGAGACAAACAAGCCGAGGCTCATGCAGGTGGAAATAATTTCATTTACGCCGACATTCATCAGGTTTGCCAACTCACTGGCCGTAACAAACTCGGTAACTTTAATCGTTTTCTGTGCTTCCTCAGCCCGAAGTTGATTTTCTTCAATTTGCTGTTGAACGTGCTCACGCTTCAGGCGGCGGTGTTTGGATGTTTTGGATTTACCGCTGCCACCACTCAGACGTGCGAGGGTTTCCTTAATCTGCTTTTCAATTTCATCGGGAGATACTTCCTGCCGCACCAGGGGTTTTTTCTTCTTGGTCAGTTTCCGGGACTTATCATCGGTTGGTGCGGCCACAATACCTTCCACCGGCTTACCTTCCTTTTTAATGCGTTTCCGCTTTTTCTTCCGGGGGTATTTTTCTTCCTGGGTGAGTGTACCCTTCTTCGAAGACTCGATAATGCTGTCGAGGTTGATTTTTCCTACAATCGTTGGTCCATCAAGCTTTTTAAAATCGGTTTTTAAAAAGTTGGAGGTGTCTTCCTTCGGTGGCTCTTTTGTTTCCGTGATTTCGGGGGGGGCAACGACCTCAGCCGTGGGTGTTTCGGCGACCTTCTCCTGGATTTCAGCGCTTACTTTTTCAATTACTTCGGGTTCCACTTTCACGGAATCCTCTTCCTTCCTGGTCGATTTTTTCGCTGTCTTTTTAGGTTCTTTCTCTTTTTTCTGCGGTTTTGTCCTGCTGTTGATGGCCGACAAATCAATTTTGCCTACGACTTTTAGTCCCCCTTCTTCCTGAGGCTTCACGGGTGTTTCCGGTTCCACGACAGGTTCTATTGTATCCTCTGTCGGGGGAGCTGGTTCATCGGCTGAGGTAGTTTTTTCCGATTTAGTCCGGCTTGTGGATTTTGCCGTCCCTTTTTCTTCCGGTTCTGATTCAGGAATTTCGACCGGTGTAACCGGCTTTTCCGTTGTCTTGGTCCGGGTGGTTTTCACAGGCTGGGTATGGGTCTGCGCGTTCTTGATAATGAGTTCCTTGACATCCTCAGTTTCCCGCTCCACTTCACGGAAATCATCTGATTCGACGGAAATTGTATCATGACGAAGGCCGATTCCAATTTTTTTGGATTCTTCCTTCACATTTTTTTCCGCCTGGTACTCTTGCACGAGGAGATCGTACATTTCCGGGGTGATCTTGGCATTGGGGTTATTCTCCACCTTATGCCCTTTCTTCGTCAGAAAGTCCAGTATCGTGGATATTCCCACATTGAACTCCCGTGCGACTTTACTAAGTCTGATCGTTTTTACGCCGTCTTCCATATCGTCTTTTAAAATCTTCGTTGCAGGTTGCGTGAGTGGAGGGTTGGTGACGAGCACGGACATTCAACAATGGCGAATACCTATGCTCTCTGCCCTCCGTATTTCAGAACTAATTATTCGAATTCGGATTTCAGAATTCTTAATACTTCTTTAATGGTTTCTTCTTCGAGGTCGGTACGTGCCACCAGGTCATCCTGACCGAGGTCGATTACACTACGGGCGGTATCGCATCCAATATTTTTAAATTCATCGATAATCCACTGATCGATTTCATCGGAGAATTCCTGTAGGTCGACATCTTCCATTTCCCCTTCCACATCACGGTAGACGTCGATTTCGTAGCCAGTGAGTTTGGAGGCCAGTTTAATGTTGTGACCGCCTTTCCCAATAGCGAGGGAGACCTGATCAGGCTTGAGGTAAACATTGGCCTTCATGTTTTTCTCATCCAGTTTAATGGAGGAGATTTTCGCGGGGCTTAAGGCACGCTGCATGTAGAGCAGGGTGTTCGTTGTATAATTGATAACATCAATATTTTCGTTGCGGAGTTCGCGTACGATGCCGTGAATACGGGCACCCTTCATCCCAACGCATGCACCAACCGGGTCGATGCGATCATCGTAGGATTCCACGGCCACTTTGGCACGTTCGCCCGGGATGCGGACGATTTTTTTGATGGTGATCAGGCCGTCGTAAACTTCCGGCACTTCCGATTCGAAAAGGCGTTCAAGAAAAACGGGGCTGGTACGGGAAAGGATGATCGCCGGGTTGGCATTTTTCATCTCCACGCGCAGAACCACCGCCCGCAAACTATCGCCTTTACGGTAAAAGTCGGACGGAATCTGTTCGGATTTGGGGAGGATCAGTTCAATTCCCTCATCATCCAATACTAAGATTTCCTTTTTCCATACCTGATAAACTTCACCGCTAATGATCTGTCCTACCTTCTCGATATATGTTTTGTAGATATTATCCTTTTCATATTCCAGCACCTTTGAGATCAGGTTCTGACGCATGGCCAGAATTTCGCGGCGGCCGAAATCCTTCATGCGAACTTCTTCCGACACCTCCTCGCCCACTTCAAAATCGGGTTCAATTTTAATAGCCTGTGAATATTCGATCTGCTGATTCTCGTCCTCCACAGCGCCATCGTCAACGATGATGCGGTTTCGCCAGACTTCGAGGTCGCCGCGATCGATGTTGACGATGATATCAAAATTTTCATCCGAACCATACTTTTTGATCAGCATATGGCGAAACACATCTTCCAGAATGCGCATCAGCGTTTCGCGGTCGATGTTTTTAAATTCCTTAAACTCGGCAAAAGATTCTACCAGGTTGATGTTGTCCATTGTATCCATTACTCAAAGGTATTAACAGGTACGTTTATCGGTTATTTAAAGGTAAGTTCTATTTTTGACTCGATGATATCTGCGAAAGCGACAAAAACTTTTTCTTCGGCGATTTTTTTCTTTTTATCGGCTGGAATTAGCAAGCCGATTCCATTGGAATCGCAGCTTTCCAATTTGCCCTTCAGCACGCCCGTTTCCGTTTGCACGTTCAGGGTGCGCCCCATATGTTTAGGGTACTGACGGGCCATTTTCAGCGGCTGATCTGCGCCAGCGGAGCTCACCTGAAGTTCATAATCTTCCTGTTCGCGGTCCAGTTTTGCATCGACCAAACGGCTCAACTTCACACAATCTTCAATGGTTACGGGAGTATCTCCATCAATAAAAACCATAATGCGGTTTCCGGTCCGTATCTTAATCACGGTCAGAAAGCGATCGGTTCCCTCCAATCCCTGTTCAATAATTTCGCTTATTTGCGCCTCCGTAATCATCGTGTGTTTGTTAACTTGTTGTTTGTCAGGTTTATTTCAATACAAAAGGGGACCTTCAGTCCCCTCCAAATGCTTTATCCAACTGCACAATCCTTTCGGTATTGTTGTCCGACCAGGACTCGAACCTGGACTCTTCTGAACCAAAATCAGACGTGTTGCCGGTTACACCATCGGACAGTCTCTTTTCAAAAAGACGTGCAAAGATAGGAACTTTTTTCTAAAAAACAGCAAAAGCCAAAGAAAAAAGATAAAAGATAAAAGACTCAAGAAACAAGAAACAAGAAACAAGAAACAAGAATCAAGAAACAAGACTCAAGAGTCAAGAAGACAAGAAACAAGAGTCAGGAGTCAAAGGT